>NZ_JAUBPI010000003.1:40876-134587 GCF_036700645.1 Microcoleus sp. S36b_A4
GAGACAGAGACAGAGACAGCAGCCCCCAGCCGGCCCGCAACAATTTCCGAGACAGAGACAGAGACAGCAGCCCCCAGCCGGCCCGCAACAATTTCCGAGACAGAGACAGAGACAGCAGCCCCCAGGAATCCAGGGGCAATTATTACAAAGACAGAGACAAAGACAAGAGCCCGCAGGAATTCCGGGGCAACCATTTCAGAGACAGAGACAAAGACAGAGACACTCGCCCTGTTGACACTGCCTCAAATACAGTCGTGCAACCAGACGCAGACACAGACGACATGATTTACGGCCGCCATGCGGTGCAAGCGGCTTTAGAAACAAACCAAGTTCTAAACCGGATCTGGGTTGTCCCCCACCTGCGCTACGATCCCCGCTTTCATAGCTTGCTAACCGAAGCCAAAGCCAACGGCAGCATTATTGACGAAGTTGACGATTTGCGCCTCGACTACATCACGCGCAAAGCGAACCACCAAGGCGTAGCCGCCCAAGTATCAGCTTACGAATACCTGGATTTGAGCGAACTGATCGCAAAGGCTAAGTCGGCTTGCGAAGATCCAGTAATTGTGGTGGCAGAAGGACTCAACGACCCGCACAATCTTGGGGCGATCATTCGCACCGCAGAAGCATTGGGATCTCAGGGCATGGTGATTCCGCAGCGACGGGCTGTTGGGATTACCTCGGCAGTGAGAAAAGTGGCAGCAGGGGCATTGGAAAGCCTGCCAGTGGCGAGGGTTGTCAATCTTAACCGGGCGCTGGAAGAACTCAAAGAGGCTGGATTCTGGATTTATGGCACTGCAGCAGGCGTCGGTCAATCTATAGAGACAGTCAAGTTCTCCGGGCCCACTGTTTTAGTGGTGGGTGGTGAAGCTGACGGTTTGAGCCTTTTGATACAGCGCGGATGTGACGGATTAGTTTCAATTCCTTTAAGAGGCCATACTCCTAGCCTGAATGTCTCGGTAGCAACGGGGATGGCTTTATACGAAATTTACCGTCAGCGTGGGCCCAAAAAGTTTCACGTACACGGATCGTAAAGGTGGTTGAAAAAAAGAGCACAACAGAGTAGCTTATTGTGAATGCCACCCAGAATGGAGTGGCACCACACCCGGAACAAGTAAGGATAGCCGATCGACTGTCGTTACTTGTTCATGCGAAAGTAGAAGGGGCATAGCTCCTACGTTCAAACAAGAATTCGACACCCATCTATTTAGATATATTTAAATAGGTTTGGATCGGTTCTTGGCAGCAGTCAGCCACGTGTAAATAACAAAAGCCTAGGCGTGTTCGCAGCACCCAGAAAACACCGTCAAATACATTAGAAAAGCAGATGAAAGAATTCTTGATTAGCTTGCTCAACTTTTTCGGATTGGCTTGGTGGGTTGAAGTTAAAACTTCAGCGCCGCGGTGCATTTACTATTTTGGCCCGTTCTTAACCGATGGAGAGGCGGAAGCTGCAAAAGCAGGATATGTAGAAGACATAGAAAATGAGGGGGCAGAAGGTGTTAGTGTTTCTATTCACCGCTGCAAACCAATTACTTTGACGGTTGCAGAAGATTTGGGAAAGCTTGGTGATGGAGGGCTGTGGCCGGTTTTGAGCGGTCAGTAGAAACAGGGGAGTTTTAAGTTTTGAGAGGCCTACGCTTCCCTAGCAACGCTGTGCGGTTTTGAGTTGTGAGTTGTAACTTCAAAACATTTGACTGTTGGGTGATAAATTGCTTCTGACACACTCAAAACTCAACACTCGCAATTGCCAACTGCTTCGGGATGACTCTCAATCCAGCGATCGATGTCTGCGATTACCTGATCGGGAATTTCCCAAGGAAACAAGTGGGCTGTATTGGGATAGCACTGCCACTGACAGTCGTGCAGATGGCGGGCGGTTTCTAGACTGGATGCTGAGGTGATGTGCCGATCGCCTTCTCCGGCCAACACTAAGCACGGACAATGAATGTCGCCCAGGTGGAGCAGTCGATCGTATCCTGCCCTGAGAGCGGTATTTAATGCCTTCGTGGCCGTGTTGGAAGTCTTGAGGTAGGCGGGAGTACCTGCCTGTGCTAAGTAGCGGTAAGGGGTGGCGTTATGCTGCTGTATCAAGTAGCGAAAGAGCGATCGCCTCGCAAAAGTATCAATATTCCACTGCCAACCGGGTATCACCCAATTGATAATTCCCGCTAAACCCGTGTAAAGGTTATCTTGCCAAGAGATGGGAGGGTGACTTCCTCGCGGTTTGGCTGCGGATGCGAGTAGAATCAAACCTGTAACTCGCTGGGGATATTTCATGGCTAATTCCATCGCTAAAATCCCTCCCAAAGACCATCCGATCACCAAACACCGATCGACTCCTAATCTGTCTAATAGTGCTTCTAAATCCACCAGATGATCGGTCATTTCAAAGAAAGTTGAGGTGCGACTGTTGCCGTAGCCGCGCAAGTCTGGGGCGATCGTCTGGAAGCGTTTTGATAAGTGTTCTGTGAATACCGACATACAATCGCCGGAACCTGGATGGCCGTGCAAGCAAAGAATCGGAAATCCCTTACCTTCGACGGAAACACTGAGTTGTTGATGCGGCATTTTTTAACTGCTTGGGCGGTGCGTTGTCCCCCGCTATAAATTGTACATTCCAGCGGTTAAAAGCTGGGGTTTCGGACCATGTAATCGGCAATTTTAGAAATAGACTGGCGCATTTGTAGCTCGCCGCTGCGGCTGTCAATCACAGTAATCACATAGGCCTCGTCGTCAATGCTCATCGCTAAAGTTGTGCCGAGTACCCAGGAATTTTGACCAGTTTTTTCCCCCAACCACTGAGCTTTAGTTCCTTCCAAGGCAGCAAATCCCAGAGCGTGATCGTACTGGCGGTTGAGAGTTTCTATTAACAGTTTAGCACCGGGTGTTTCGCCGTTGTAAATTTGCACCATCATTTCGGTGAGTTCGTTAGCAGTCACGCGGTTGCGACCCGAACCGGGGTTGGACGGCATAATTCTTTCCCCCATCAACTTGAAGTTCACGCGGGTGACTTCGTAGCCGCTATTATCTAAATATTGATTGATGTAATCAGAACCTAAATAATCGATCAGTTGATTGGTGGCGATATTGCTGCTGCGATAGATCATTTCTTCTAACAGTAGCTGTAGCGGGTAATTGCGATTGGACGTAATCTTTGCCGATGCGTCTTCGGTGAAATTACTCCGAGTGACGAATACTTCCTGGTTCAGACTAATTTTTTCTTTTTCGACTTTTTGCATCAGGGCGACAGCAATCGGCAGTTTAATTAAGCTGGCTGGACTGACAGGAGGTACATCGCCCCGGAGGTTTACGCATTCTCTAGAAAGGTTGCAAATACCGATCGAAGCTTGAGCCGACAAACCGCTTTCTCGGGCAAGCACACCCAAGAAATCAGATTTTGCTTGCTGCACTTGAAAGGTTGCTGCTGTTAAATTTTCCCGGTATTCTTGAGTTTTTGAGGCAGTGACGGAAGCTAAAAATGAATTTTGAGGAACTTCCTGCAAGTTGTTGAGGGCCTGATGCCAGAAAAATTGAGTTTGCTGCGAAGATTCGATCGACTTATTTGGCTGCCGTTTAGTTTCTACGGCTCTGTTGGCTAAACGGACTGCTTGCTGTAAGTTGTCGTTAGCCCTCTGTTCTACTAATATTTGAGCTTCCACCGCTTGCAACTGCTGTAGCAGTTGTTCTTGAGGATTAGCCGCGAAGGGAACTAAGCCGGAAAGGATGGTTGGTTCTGGGGAGGGAGATGAGGGTTGTTCTAATTCGGTGATCAGCCCATCGCGAATTTTGTAGAGTTCGTCGAGGGAACGCGGGTTAGATGATTGAGAGAATGAACTTGCGATGGTTAACATCTGAACCAGTCCAATGCCGGCTACTACTGCCGCCATCTTGTTGGCGATCGACAAAAAACACCTAATATCTCGCATATTTAACATCCTCAACACCACCACATTCAATATAAGCAGCTATTGTTACATCAGTCAAACGATTTTAGATTTTAGATTTTAGATTTTAGATTTTAGATTTTAGGTTTTAGATTTTAGATTTTAGATTTTAGATTTTAGATTTTAGATTTTAGATTTTAGATTTTAGATTTTAGATTTTAGATTTTAGATTGCAGAACAAATCTACAATCTACAATGTGAAATCCGAAAGTTAGATTGCAGCAAAATAACCAAAATAAAGGGAGCGATCGCACCAAAGCAATCAACCCCCTTTAAATATTGCGAACTATCTACTTTCTGCGCCGCCGTCGCCAGTCAGCACCCAACCGCTTGAGGTAATCCCAGCCGCGTTGGGGCCAGACATGATCGCTACCAATCTTTTCGGCAATCCAGCGAGCGACTTTGGGGCCTGTCCAGTCTCCGCCGTCGGGGGCAGGGCCTTGCAGCGCTTGTCGCAGTTCTTCTTGCTGTTCTGGATTCAGCAAGGATTTTGCAGGAGGGGGCTGGCGGTCTCCGCTGCGGTTCCTGACAGAGGTAGGCCCTTCTCGGTTATAGCGCTGGACAATTTCTTTGGCGTAGTCGTAGTTGAGGCCTACGACTTGGGCTGCTTGTTTGATAGTCCAATTTCGGGAAACTAACAGCAGCAAGTGCCAGCGGCGCGACTCTGTGGTGTTTTGTGCCTGCCGGTAGCGAATTTTGAGTTCCTCTGCCGTCAGGTGGGATTCTAAGTGAGCTTTAGGTGGCATTCCTCCAACGGGGCATCGGGAACTTCTTACCATATATCTTGGGTTTTGGGGATAATTCCGGATGAAATTATTTTCCTGGGGATCGATCGGGCAAATAAGTAGCTTTTTTTACCGCAGATGCACGCAGCTAGTCGCAATTGAGGAAGGACTGCTGTTTTTTTGCAGGTGCGCGCAACAGGAGACCACGGCGTGGCGGTGAGCGTTCCCAGCTTTTTTGTGAACCCCAGATTTATGACAGGCTTGTTGACCGAAAGCATCCAGGATACAAGCCGCCGGATTCATTCCGAAAGCAGACTCAGGATCCAGAAATAAAAAACCTGTATCCGATGAAACTTGCCCCCCGAATTTATCCGTGGGGTCAATGCTTCAATTCTAAAATCTAAAATCTAAAATCTAAAATCGATTGACCTCTGGCACAGGGGGCGTGGATCGGAAAAGGTCGATCGCTATTTTCTTCGATCGGGCAGCGGCCCTTAATTCACTCGGCTGAATGATAACTTTTAGTCATTTTTGACTAAAAAAGTATTCTTCATAATCTGACCCTAATTATTAGGCTATATACCGCCATAATCTAATCTTTTATTATCATATTTTTTATATTAAGTTTATTTATTTATATGTTTACAGGAGATTAATCTTCTATAAAATCAGCTTAAATGCTGCTAATTATGCCCTTTAAAATAACTTAAGCCTAATAAACAAATATGTATTGTGAACTATAATATTCTGAAAATTCCCCGGAATAAAGCATTCATAACCGGGAATTGGTTTATTTTCTATGCCTTCTTTTTCTTCCCTAAATACTTGGTTGCGTCGAAGAAAAGCTAGGTTCTATCTAATATTTGAGAATTTAGATTGCAGAATTGGGAATGACTAATTTCCTAATGATTGTGATCTTGCATACACATTCTTGGAGGCATAACCTAATTATGTAGGGGTCTCATTGCACACATTACCCCTTCTTCAAATAATTCGCGAGTCCAACCACTTGTTGCATAAGTTTTGATACAGTTGCATTCTTGGTTTGTTAAAAGATGAGGTAAAAAACTCGATCGCTATTTTGTGTTCGGTGGGATTTGGGGAATTTAATCTATTGTAGATAAAATGACCTATCGCCCGTTAGCGGAGTCCTCTTTGAGGCTCGAACTTTCGCCACAAAAATAGCCGACTTTGCCTTCGGGCTGTAAGCAGGTACAATTGCCAGTTATATTAACTGTATTGTCTCAAAGTAGAAAGAATAAAGGTACGAGCATGGCATCCATCCGCGAGTTGCACCGACAACTGGTCAATAAAGAACGCTCTGCTGTGGAAATTACTCAAGAAGCATTAGACCGAATTACCCAGCTAGAGCCGAAGTTGAAAAGCTTTCTGTGCGTGACGGCAGACAGCGCACTGGCGCAGGCCCATAAAGTGGATGCCCAAATCGCAGCCGGAGAGCAAATTGGCCTGTTGGCCGGCATCCCGATCGCCGTTAAAGATAATATGTGCACCGAGGGCGTTCCCACAACCTGCGCCTCTCGGATTTTGGAGAATTTTGTGCCTCCCTACGATGCAACCGTCGTCTCCAAACTCCAAGCAGCCGGTGCGGTGATTGTGGGTAAGGCGAATATGGACGAGTTTGCAATGGGGAGCTCGACAGAAACTTCTGCTTATCAAGTTACCGCGAATCCTTGGGACTTGGAGCGCGTGCCCGGAGGGTCTTCTGGCGGTTCTGCCGCAGCGGTAGCCGCTGGAGAATGCGTCGTGAGTTTGGGTTCGGATACTGGGGGCTCAATCCGCCAACCTGCTGCTTTTTGCGGGTTGGTGGGGCTGAAACCAACTTATGGGTTGGTTTCTCGCTACGGTTTGGTGGCCTATGCTTCTTCTCTCGATCAAATCGGGCCCTTTGGCCGGACTGTTGAGGATACGGCGATTTTGTTGGGGGCGATCGCGGGTTATGATCCGAGAGATTCCACGAGTCTTAATGTCCCAATTCCTGACTACGCTCAAGCTTTAAGACCCAGTTTGCGACCCAAGGGTCAAATTAGAATTGGTGTAATTAAAGAAACTTTTGGTGTAGGGCTGGACTCGGGGGTTAAAGACGCTGTTACTAAGGCGATCGAGCAATTTCAACAATTGGGCGCAGAAATTCAAGTCATTTCTTGCCCCCGGTTCCGCTACGGTTTACCCACTTACTACATCATTGCTCCCTCGGAAGCTTCGGCAAATTTGGCGCGATATGATGGAGTGAAGTACGGTTTCCGATCTCCAGACTCCGATAATCTTTTGGATATGTATGCCAAAACCCGCTCTCAGGGGTTCGGTGCGGAAGTTAAACGCCGGATTGCGATCGGCACTTACGTATTGTCGGCTGGATATTACGATGCCTATTATCTAAAAGCTCAAAAAGTTCGGACTTTGATTAAAGAAGACTTTGAAAAAGCTTTTTCTCAAGTTGATGTTTTAGTCTGTCCCACTGCTCCTACTACCGCATTTAAGGCAGGCGAAAAATTCAATGATCCCCTGAGTATGTATTTGTCAGATTTGATGACTATTCCCGTGAATCTTGCTGGTTTGCCAGCTTTGAGTTTGCCCTGCGGATTTGATGATAAAGGACTGCCCGTGGGTATACAACTGATTAGTAATGTTTTGCAAGAATCTCGGTTGTTTCAAGTGGCTCACGCTTACGAACAGTCTACGAATTGGCACTTACACCACCCGGAATTGCATTAATTTTTGAAAATCGGCGGAATACGGTGGCGGAAGTTAGTAATCGATCTTGGCTAATTGTCTAAATTAATAATTGGCCATTAGCTTTTGAGCGATCTCTAATTTCCCGCGTGCTCTATCTATGAACAATTTGCTAGTATTCCTTTTGTCTAAATCGCTAATAGCTTTTGGGATAGTTTTGGCCGTTGCTTATTCTGCTGCTTGTGTATTCCTATTTGTAGCGCAAGGTAAGTTTATCTTTTTTCCTGCGCGGGCGATCGAAACTACGCCAGATGATTTTCAGTTGAAATATCAAGATGTCTGGCTGCCAATTTCAACTAAAACAGGCGCGGTTGACAGCGTGCACGGGTGGTGGATTCCTGCCTCGGAAAATCCCCCCAGCCCCCCCTTAGCAAGAGGGAGAGCAAGAAAGGGAGAGGCTGTTCCCTCTGTTAACACCGGAGGCTCGGATAGCCCCCCCAGCCCCCCCTTGCCAAGGGGGGGAGCTAGAGGAGTCGGAACGTCCCCGCAAAGTGATAGACCGACAGTCGCTCCGCTTCCCCCCCTTAACAAGGGGGGGTTAGGGGGGGTAGTTTTGTACCTGCACGGCAATGCTTCAAATGTGGGATCAAATGTCGAACACGCTCATCGATTTCATCGATTAGGTTTGTCGGTATTTGTGATGGATTATCGTGGTTATGGAAAAAGCCAGGGCGATTTTCCGAGTGAATCTCAGGTTTATGAGGATGCTCAACTTGCTTGGGATTATTTGGTGAAACAGCGGGGGATTAACCCGAATCAAATTTATATCTACGGTCATTCTTTGGGAGGCGCGATCGCGATCGATCTAGCCGTGCGTCACCCGGAGGCGGCGGGGTTAATCGTAGAAGGATCTTTTACTTCGACGCGGGCGATGGTGAATTTCCAAAAAGGCTTGTTTTGGATGTTTCCGATCGATTTTTTGCTGACACAGCGGTTTGATTCTCTTTCAAAAGTCGATCGCCTGCAAATGCCCGTGCTGTTTATTCACGGAACTGCTGACAATGTAGTTCCAGTGGAAATGACCAAAAAACTGTTTGATGCAGCACCTGAACCCAAACAGCTTTACATAGTTCCTGATGGAGGTCACACTAATGTGGCACAGATCGGGGGCGCAGAATATCTGCAAATACTGAGCCAATTTTTAGGTTCTTCAAAGTAGATAAAAGCTATTGGCGGTAACAGGTTAAGTTTGATATCTGTACCGCCTGCTCGCACTTCTAACAGTAGATATCTAAAGCGGAGTAGTTATCCCGATGATACCGCTTAGTATAACCTTAATACATTCAGCCACCAGTCATTCACGGCATAGCAATAATTGCAATAATTGTTCGTACTTATAGCTTGTTCTTTCTTAACTTCGCAGCCGCGCCGAGATGTTTTTCGATCCGGCATCCGGGCGCCGCAGAGATTGGCACCTGTGAGATTAGTTTTGTTCAATCTCGCATCCCTCAAGTCTGCCGATCTAAGGTCGGCACCGCTGAGATTTGCACCGCTTAAATCGGCTTCTTGGAGGTCGGCACCGGTGAGATTTGCACCGCTTAAATCAGCATTTCTCAGGTCGGTTCTATTTAGTTTAGCAGCGCTCAAATTACTGCATTTTAAGTTAGCCAACTGGAGGGATGCGCCTCGCAGGAAACTCTCGCTGAGGTTGGCATTTTCTAAGTTGGCTCCCCTGATGTCTGCCCTGCTCATATCGGCTTTGCTGAGGTCGGCGTCAGCCAAAAAGGCGTTTCTCATGTTGGCGTGGTTTAAATTAGCTTCCATTAAATCAGCCGCAGTCAAATCGGCATCAACTAAGTCGGCCCTGTTGAGAGTGGCGCGGCTCAAGGAAGCGCCAAACAAATCTGCACGGCTCAAGGAAGCGCCAAATAAGTCGCATCCGGGACATCCTCTGGTTTCTAGCAGCCGCTTGACTAGAGACAGATTTTGAGCTTGCAAGGGAAGTGCGGCGCAAAATGGGAGTAGCATTATCGCTGCAGTCAGAATTTTCAGTTGGATTTTGGTCATAGTTTGGGTAAGTCCTGTAACTGCCTTTCATCACCGATTTGTCTGCTGGACTTACGCGCGCGGGGTGAAAAACCCGGTTTCCTCGTTAATTTCTCGCTGTCAAACGCAATATTCTTAGCAGAAACCGGGTTGTTTGCCCAAGTCCTAGTCTAGTGGATGGACGCGCCTCGACGGTGTAAGGTTCGATCGCGCTCACGAGTCCGGATATTACTTACGCCTTTGGGATGAGAGCGCGCCTCAAGGCTCCCTTGCAGCGAACAGCGAACTGCCGGAGTCCCTGAATACCAGGGATTTTGGAGCTTGCGACGGCTGCGGCAAGTGGTTGACTCCGACAGCGCATAAGTATTTGTAATCGATGCAGTGGGATTTTGCTGCGGAGGGTGATCGTTCTCCGTACAGGCGATCGGTAAATAAGCCAATTGGCTTAGACTCTTAAGACATATTGCTGATGCGCTGCCTTCTATAAAAAAGATAGCATTTTTATGTGATCCCCGAAATAATACCGAGCCAGCAAGTATAAAAAAGATACCGGGTGTCTCGGCGGGCGGGAAAATAGGGTACAGCTAATACTTTCATACGAGGAAAATAGATGTCTAACAGCATAGATCAACTTGCAGAAGGCGGCAGGGGGATCAAACTCATGTGGCAGATTGCAGACGAGATCAGTTACACCCGGACTCTCGACAATCGAAACTGTTTGTGGCTGACCAAAACTTACGAAGTAGAAGGTCGCAAGCGATCCCAAAATTTTATAAAAAAAGCTAGCGTTTTAGATGGATTAATGAATTTATTAAACACCTGGGATTGGCAGAGTAAACAGCAGCAGGAAGAAGAGTTCCATGAAACTTGTATTCAACATATTAGCCTGCAAGTCAACACAGATGTGAATGCTTTAACTCAAGTTTTGTTGTGGTTTGAGCAGTTGAAAGATTTATCGCTCCCCAATGAGGTTTGGTGGAAGTTTCAGTTGGCGCTGGCTGAAGGTTTCACTAATGCAGTTCGCCACGCTCACAAAAATCTGCCAGTAGAAACTCCTATTCAACTGGAAATTATGGTGTTTAACGGACGGTTGGAACTCAAAGTTTGGGATTGTGGCCCTTGTTTTGATTTTGATGCTAAGCTGAAGGAAATTCTGGTAGCAAATAGAAATAACTGCTTGGATTTAGAGGTTTTGAACGATGCTTGCTTGATGCCTAGCAGACAAAAAACTTTGGAACCGTCTCTATTTCTAATTGCTGGGTAGCTTTGGGGTGATGGACAATTAACAGACTGGCACGGTGAAAAATGTGTTATGCTAAAAACGGTGTTAGGGGAAAAGTTACGGGTTTTGTCTCCGCGTGGGTGAGGGGTTTTAAATACTGCCAACCTGCTGCAGCTTGGGTTAAGAGCTATGGTCTTGGGTAATTCTAAAGCAGTTCGATTGAAACGGGTGCATCTGTCTAATTAAATATTAAAAACTAAACATTAAAAGTTAAAAATTATTCACAATAATTTTTGAGCTTTTAATTTATCATAGTATCTGGTTGCTCACCAATTACTAATGATTTCCAAAGAAACTTTATTTGTTCTGTCTCTATTTCCCTACTTGGGATTTCTCTGGTTTTTGACTCGATCGGGAAAAACACCCCGTTTAGCTCTGATGGGATTTTACGGCACTCTCGTTTTTGTAGCGGTGACGATTCCCGCCGCAATTTACGCAAAAGTTGCCTACAACGAGTCACTAGCAAATGTCGATTGGCTGCACGGTTCTGCGGAACTATTCTTGACACTTGCCAATATTTTATTAGTTTTAGGCTTTAGAGAAGCGGTGATTAAAGCCAAAGCATCCTCGCCCGAATAAACTTGAGAGGGTAGTTGGGATTAATGCGAAACTTTCATTTGGCTAGCGTCTGTTTAGTTGGGCGAGATAAGTGACATACTTGTGAAGGCGATCGGTTTCAGTGTCAAGTAAACGACTAGCCCAAGAATGTACATTAAGTTGCGATCGCATTTCTCGAAATGCCACAGTATCTCCGCGATTGTCTAGAGGAAAAACCCAAGCATCAAATCCAGCCGACTTGAGACGGCTAACAGTTCCCTCGCCATCTTGCACCCACAATTGTGGGTTAATGCGAAGGGGTTGACATGAATATTCACCGACAACAATTCCCCCCAAAGAAACGCTAGCATCTTCTCCCCGATTGGAAAGTTCTTGCAAAATAGCTTTGAGGGAATTGAGTTTTTTCCCGTCTTGTACTTGTTGCGGTGTAAGCTTGAAAATCACCATTTCTAAAACTTCGACAGGTTTTGTCGATCGTACAATGTTGACTGGTTCCGCCGGCCAATGGTTATTTATTTCCGGTTCCCCCCTCTCGATTTCCTCTGTAATTTGTACTGTTTCAACCGGCTTGGCAGTGTCTACAATTATCTGAATTTCCTCCCCATCTTTCTCAAGTTTTCCACTAATCAGTAAGATCGCATTCTCTACGATGTAAGGTTTCACTTGTTCGTAAGCCTTGGGGAACACAACCGCTTTTATTTGATGTGTCAAATCTTCTAATTGCAAAATTGCCATCGCATCACCTTTTTTAGTCACTACCAGCTTGATAGCGCTGATCATGACAATAACTGATACTTTCCCCTTTTTATCTGCTAACTGTTCGAGAGTCACCACATCGGGGTCTGGGTTTACTTGCATGAGAAACTTTAGAGGATGTTCTGACACATAAAAACCAAGTAATTCTTTTTCTAAACGCAATTTTTCCTGTTTGTCATAATCTTGTACCAATTTAGATTTTGGCGCCGACTCATAGGTATTGACCGACTTACCAAAGCTATTCGCACCTAACAAATCAAAGAGATTGCCTTGGCCACTTTCCCGATCTCTTTTGCGGTCTTGCGCCCATTTCACCACCCCTTCGATGTCGTTTACTAATTGATGACGGTTGGGCTCAATTTTATCAAAAGCTCCGCATTGAATTAAAGCTTCTAGAGCGCGGCGGTTGACAGAATGGAGATTTACGCGATCGCACAAATCAGCCAACGATTTAAACTTACCCCCTTCCTGTCGCGCAGCCAAAATATTTTCAATTGCCGATTCTCCCACATTTTTAACAGCCGAAATCCCAAACAAAATTTTATCTTTTGCAGAGCCAGTCATCTGTTTCGGCATCGGTGTAAAAGTAAGTTCCGAGCTATTAACATCGGGCGGCTCAACCTCAATACCCAGCTTCAGACAATTGGCAATATATTTCTGTACTTTATCCTGATCGCCCCTGTTAGCCGTCAGCAGTGCAGCCATATATTCTAGAGGATAATTCGCCTTTAAATAGGCAGTTTGATAAGTGATATACGCATAGGCCATTGAATGGGATTTATTAAAACAATATTCCGCGAATTGTAGCATTTGCGCGAACAACTTTTCAGCAATTCTTTGACTGACTCCATTCTTAGTGGCGCCGTCGATAAATGTTTCCTTTTGCTTCTGCATTTCATCAGCTTTCTTCTTGCCCATTGCGCGCCGCAGCAAGTCAGCTTGACCCAAAGAATAGCCCGCCAAATCTTGAGCCATCCGCATAATTTGCTCTTGAAAGCAAAGCGTTCCGTAAGTCTCTTTTAAAATCGGCTCTAATAGCGGATGATCGTACTCAACTGTTTTACCATGCTTGCAGTCAATAAACTGAGGAATCAAACCTGCGTCCAGCGGCCCAGGTCGGTAAAGTGCCAAAATAGAAGAAATATCATCCAGACAGGAAGGTTTGAGTTTTTTCACTACATCCAGCATTCCAGATGATTCTAGCTGAAAAATACCTTCTAAATCTCCTCTTTCTAAAAGTCTATAGGTTTTATCTACATCATCGGGTAACTTTTTGATTCTGCCAAAAGTCTCTTGAGCTCTGCGCTCTATATCAGAAGGTAGCATTTCTGGATCGACAATTAGATTTTGGGTTTGCTTAATATAATCAACAGTTTTCTGGAGCGTTGTTAAGTTTTTCAATCCCAAAAAGTCCATTTTCAGCAGCCCCAAAAATTCCAAATCTTCCATGAAATATTGGGTAATCACAGCACCCTCATTATTCTTTTGCAGCGGTACAATTTCATCCAACGGCTCTGAGGAAATTACCACACCTGCCGCGTGAACACCATAGGTTTTGTTAGTTCCTTCAATGCGAATTGCCATGTCAATCCACTGACGAACGGGGACTTCAGTACCAGTTTCTGCATTTATGCAAATTGTATTTTCATAGTTGTCTTTAAATTCCTGTGCAGGTGTGTCATTGGAAATCATCACTTTAAGTTTTTCCGGTTTTCCCCTGGACACGGGAATTAGTTTAGCCATTTCGTCGGCTTTTTTGTAGGGAATACCTAACACTCTCCCAACATCTTTCAAGACAGCTTTTGATGTCATTCTGTTGAAAGTAATAATTTGCGCTACGCGCTCGCTACCATATTTTTCCGTAACGTATTTAATCATGTCGTCCCGTCTTTCTATGCAGAAATCGCTATCAATATCTGGCATAGATTTCCGTTCGGGATTGAGAAATCGCTCGAATAGTAGTCCGTGGTGTACGGGGTCGATATTGGTGATTTTGAGGACGTATGCAACTAGAGAACCTGCGGCAGAACCGCGTCCTGGCCCTACTGGGATATCGTTATCTCTAGCATATTTTATGTAGTCCCAAACTACTAAGAAATATTCCGAAAATCCCATCTGCTGAAGCATTTTCAGTTCGTATTCTAGTCTTTGTTTGTAGACTGGGGGGATTTCATTTCTGGTGCGGGCTTTGAGGCGTTCTAACAGTCCCAGCCAGGATATTTCTTCTACATAAGTATCGGCTGTATGTTCTGGAGGAATTGGAATTGTGGGAATTCGAGCTTCTCCTGTAAGCTCGTATCTCGATACTTTATTTGCGACCTCTAGGGTATTTTCGATCGCCTCTTTGATTGTTTCATCATCCAAATGATCTCGAAACAGTTGCGCCATCTCCTCGGCGGACTTAAGATATTCAGTACCGCTGTAGCGCATCCGCTTGTCTTCTTCAATCAGTTTGTTGGTGTTAATGCACAGCAAAGCATCGTGTGCTTCTACGTCGTTGCAGGAAATATAGTGAGAATCATTGGTGGCAATTATTTTAATCTTGAGTTCGCGGGCAATTTTAACGATTTCAACATTAACAATCCGGTCTTCCGGGGAACCGTGGTCTTGAATTTCTATATAGTAATCTTCCCCAAATACTTCTTTATACCAACTGGCTACTTCACGGGCAGCATCTAACTTGTTTTGCAGAATCATTTGGGGAACTTCGCCACCCAAACAAGCACTGGTAACAATTAAACCTTCGGAGTATTGTTTTAGCAGTTCCTTGTTAATGCAGGGGCGGGCAAAGATACCTCTTTCAGGCATTCCCTTTAAGTGGGAAATTGTGGTTAGTTTGACGAGGTTTTTATAACCTTGGGTATTTTTAGCTAAAACAACTTGATGGTATTTTCTTCTACCTCGAACTTTTACTTCAATGTCGCCGTTGACGACATACATTTCATTGCCAATAATCGGCTTAATATTTTTATTTCGGCAAACTTTGATGAGTTCGATCGCGCCGTACATCACGCCGTGGTCTGTAAGGGCGATCGCGGGCATCCCCAATTCCACCGCCCGTTCTGCGAGCTGTTGTAGCTGAGAAGCCCCATCTAGTAAGCTATAATCGCTGTGAATGTGCAAACCAACGAAGGACATAGGGATTTTAGATTTTAGATTTTAGATTTTAGATTCTACACTATCCGCGTGTCAAAGTGTAAAATAAAAAACAAACTTTTATGTTACTTTTGAGATAATTTTGGTAGGGGATACGAGACCGCAGCGCATCAGTTCGCCTCCGCCGTATTTGTTAACAATTATCAATTGTTGAGTTAGGAGTTCAAAGTTATGCGTTAAAATCTTGATCGCTAGAGTTAAGCATTTGCTGTGATTTTTTAAGTGCAAAACAAGGTAATTAAATGCTGCACAATTATCAACTAGCTCTCGAACAAATTCCCCCACTGGCTCAAACTATTGGGGAGCAGTTTAGCAGTTTGCCTCAAGTTGTAGCCGTCGTTTTAGCAGGTTCTCGAACAACTCTCGTTACGGATGAGTCATCGGATTTTGATTTTTACGTATATGTTAAAGAGGAAATTCCTGTTGACATACGGGAGGCGATAGCGAGACAATTTTCCGATCGCATTTCAATCAACAATCAATTTTGGGAACCCGGAGACGAGTGGATAGATATTAACACTGGCTGCGGTATAGATATTATGTACCGCAGGCCCGAATGGATCGAAGAAGAACTCGATCGCATCCTGGTAAAATATCAAGCATCAGTAGGTTATTCAACCTGTTTTTGGTGGAACATTCTCACCTCAGTATCATTGTATGACAGAGACGGTTGGTTTCAGCAATTTCAAGCCAATGTCGATCGACCTTATCCAGAACAACTCCGTCAAGCCATAATTGCCAAAAATTATCCGATTTTGCGCCACCAGATTTTTTCATTTCGCCACCAGCTAGAATCCGCTGTTTTGCGCCGCGATTCAGTAAGTATTATCCACCGAACAGCCGCTTTTTTAGGCAGTTATTTTGATATTATTTTTGCTGTTAATTCTATCCCTCATCCGGGCGAAAAGCGTCTGGTAGAAAGGGCAACAGCTTTGTGTTCAAAATTGCCGGAAGATTTGGAAAGCCAAATTCACAGTCTAACTAATTCTATTTCGTTACCTGCAGGCGATCGCCAAATTTTACATTGTCTTGATGGACTGGTTGACAGTCTCGATCACTTGTTGATTGAGGCAGGTTTAATTGCTACTAATTCTCTCGCTAACTAGGTAAGTGCAAAAAAAACAGAGTGCCATATCCTAGGGTTAGCAGTGTGCACCTCCCTAAATAGCGATCGAACTTTTACAAATTTGCTTGTTGCAAATAACGCTCCAAATCTTTAATCCGTTCTTGCGTCACTCTTGCCCTGCAATAACCGTAGGTAGAAGCAGCCAAAGAACCGCCTTCAAACTGCCCCATTTCATAATTGCAAGATTCATCTCTAAACTTGAGCCAACTACGCTGTGCTACTATCAATCTTTGCTTTTGTTTGCTGTTGAGTTTCGGCTGAAGTTGCTGATATACTTGATTGAGTTTCCTGTCGGCTGCCTGAAACTCCTGACTGGAACACGCATTCTGCTCCTGTGTAGTTTGAGGACTTTTGCAGTTGGGCTGTTGAGCGAGTTGCAAGGAAGTGTTGCTGGCTTTGCTAGGAAGCAAAAATCCGGCTGTTAACAACAGCGAACTCGTGGCTAATTTGACCCAAATAGTGATTTTTTTCAAAATATTTACCTCTTTTTCAATCTTTAATTTTTTCGGGTTGAGCCGATCGCCAAATCCACCAAGCCGCCGCCCACAAAGTAAAATTGCCGAAGAGAGTCATCGCCGCTTGCAGGGTAACTATCCATTCTAGGGCTGGGGAGTTGTCAAAATAGTGCCATGTACAGGCACACATAGCGCTGACGAGAGCGGGCAGCATTCCGGCGGAAAGGGCCCACCAAGCTCGGTTTTGAGTGACTTCGCCGTAAGTCCAAATTAACCAGATGGCGGCAATCCACTCGACGACGCTAGAGACGTGAATAATCCAGGTGGGAATTGACAAAGCGTGCATTTTTTGTATTGTGAACGAAGATGAAAGATTTATCGATCGGGACTTACGCAACGGTCATATAAAGTATGATGAGTCAGTCGATTTTAGATTTTAGATTTTAGATTTTAGATTTACTCCACAGATGAATCTTGGAGCTTGAGCTTTGGTCTAAAATTTTAGGAGCATCCACGACTTAAGTCGGGGCTTGTACCTGTTTTTGGGCTGGTCATACAATTTTAGATTAGCGATTCGAGATTTTATTAGATTTGCGATTTGAGCTGACTGATGACGTAAAGCCTTGAAGCTTACTGACAGTAGCGTTTTTTTTGGTAGTAGTATTATCAAATTTCAAATCTCAAAAAAATCTAAAATCCAAAATCTAAAATCTAAAATAGTTAGATTCTCCATCACAAACAAACAAAAGAGTAGAAATGCGAGCAATTTTGTGCGGCTATTACGGTAAAGGCAACGGCGGCGACGAGGCGCTGTTGGCATCGCTACTGCAAATGTTACCAGATGGCGTGACGCCGATCGTCCTGTCTGGCAATCCTGTTGAGACAAATCAGCGGTACGGGGTAGCTGCGCGCGATCGCATGAATGCCTTTCAAGTTCTCGAAGCACTCCGCACCTCCGACGCCCTAATCTGGGGCGGCGGTAGTTTAATCCAAGACGCTACTAGCATTGTGAGTCCTTTCTATTATGGTGGTTTGATGGGATTAGCGCAGCAGATGGGCTTAAAAACTGTTGCCTGGGCCCAGGGAATTGGGCCTTTGAAGCGCGAAATGACTCGCAAGTTATCTCAGCGCTGTTTTGCGGGATGCACCGGCGTCAGCGTGCGGGATAAAGGTTCAGCTACTTTACTTGCAGATTGGAAAATTCCCTTTACTTTAGCGCCCGATCCGGTGTGGGCTTTGGAGAACTCGCCCGTGTCGGGTTTGTGGGATTTACCTGCGCCCAGAGTAGCTGTTTGTTTGCGTTCTCATCCTACACTAACTACCGCCCGTTTATCAATCTTAACTCAAGCTTTAGTTGACTTTCAAAAAGCAACTCGCACCTTAATTTTGCTGCTGCCTTTTCAAGCGTCTCACGACTTAGAAATTGCCCAACATTTGCACGAAGCCCTGCCCAAAAGGAGTCGCATCCTCAGTTTAGACGATCCGAGAAAATTGAAAGGAGTGTTCCGGGGAGTCGAAATGGCGATCGGGATGCGCTACCACAGTTTAATTATGGCAGCATCGGAAGAATGCCGCTGTTTTGCCCTCAGCTACGATCCGAAAGTCAGCCAGTTAATGGAAGAGCTAGAAATGCCGGGATACTTATTATCAGAATTGCCAGACGATCCTTATTTAATCAGCAAAACCTGGATCGAACACTATGCTAACGGCGACGCCTTATCGTCAGACAGGATAAAATTTATAGTAGAGCGATCGCTTTTTCATCGCGAAGTATTGCGAACCGCGCTCCAGTAATCTCATTGAGAGGTGAAATACAATGACAGTCAGTACAGCAGACTTAAAAATTACCTGGGAAAAATTGCCAGACGACTTCATTTTAGACGAGGAACCAGTGGAAAATATCGACCAACCCTTGCTAGCCGCTGCCTTGCGGGAAATCCTAGAAATCGCAGGGCTAATTTTAACAGGAATATTAGTTGCCCCAAACATGGGAATTTGCGCTACATTAAACGGCAAGCTAGTTATCAAAGCTCCAGATTGGTTTTATGCCCGCAACGTCCAGCCGCTTTCTAGTCAAGAAATTCGCCGCAGTTACACTCCCAACTTAGAAGGGGAAGTCCCGGCGATCGTAATGGAATTTTTATCAGCTAGTCCCAACGATGAATATTCTAGTAAACAAACTTATCCGCCGGGACAATGGTTTTTTTACGAACAAGTATTGCGAGTTCCAATCTATGCACTTTTTGAGCCATCCGCTGGAGTTTTAGAAGTCTACCAGTTGGATTCATCAGGAAAATATGAAGTACAACCACCAGATTTAAACGGCCGTTATTGGATCGCAGGAGTTGGGTTATTTCTGGGGGTTTGGCAGGGAACAAAAGCCGAAAGAACAGGATATTGGTTGCGGTGGTGGGATGAGAGGGGAGAGATGTTATTGTGGGGAGCAGAAATGGTAGATAGGGAACGGCAGCGGGCCGATCGACTAGCTGCCCAATTAAGAGCAGCAGGCATTGAACCAGAAGCCTAATGCAATAATTAGAAATGAAAAATGGCAGACTTACGATTTTTCATTTCTAATTCCTTAAAAAGTATTAGACAACCTCGAAAAAATCAATATTTATCTGCGTTAATCCACGTTCATCTGCCTTCATCAGCGGTTCAAAATTACATTCAGGAGACAGCAAAATTGGCAAGAGTAAGAGTGCGGGAACACGTCAATCCCCTATCAATTAGATATCAAGCATCTGCAAGTCCCCCGGATTGGACTAAAATCTATGCCGACTTAAATTTACCGCTGCATTTAGATATTGGCTGCGGCAGAGGACGGTTTTTGTGGCACATGGCGCAAATCCAAACAGACTGGAACTTTCTCGGATTAGAAATTCGCGAACCTCTGGTAGAAGAAGCGAATCTTTGGCGGGACGAAAAAGGCTTGACAAATTTGCACTATTTGTTTTGCAATGCGAATAGTTCCCTGAAGCCAATTTTAGAAACTTTACCCGCAGGCACTTTGCAGCGAGTTAGCATTCAATTTCCAGATCCGTGGTTCAAGAAAAAGCACCACAAACGGCGGGTGGTGCAGCAGGAATTAGTCAATGAATTGGCAAATTATCTGGCAATTGGTGGGGAAGTTTTTATCCAGTCAGATATTGAAGAAGTAGAAAGAGAAATGTGCGATCGCTTTTCATCTCACCCGATTTTTAAACGTCAAAATGGCGGCGAATGGTTAGCAGAAAATCCCCTGCCTGTGGCTACAGAAAGAGAAATTGCTACTCTGAAACGGGGTGAACCAGTTTATCGAGCACTCTATCAAAAATAATGCTTGCTTTCGCAAACTCACCTTTGTCATAAATGTTATAACTTACATCTTGCACCTTGGTTAGGAACAGGCAAGATGCCTGTTCCACAAAACTTAATTTTTTTGTGGAACGGGCCGGAGAGCCCGTTCATAAAAGAATTATTTCTAACTTAAACCCAAGACGGCAGCCACATCCGAATATTGAATTCCCACTTCGACAAAGGCAGTCCCAAATAGATAGGCATCCAGAAAATAAAAGCACCCAAAACCAGAAAAATAATTGTTACCCCCATCCCTCGGAGTCTAGTTTGAGGGCTGTGCAGCCACCTGTCAACCCACCAAGCAAGTGCTAAGCCTGAAAACACAGAACAGCCCATATAATGGTATAAAAATATGCAGCGAGTCACCTTCACCCAAGGCAGCAAATTAGCGGCCCAATTAACTATTAAATATAACGCCAGCCACATTTCAGCAGTCGGCGGAAACAAAATCGGCTGCTGCTGTTCTATCCTTTCAACAGAAGCCTCGTTGCGCGTTTGCAGCCACACCAAAATTCGGTGAACTAAAACTCCTATTACTAGCAGTAAAGCTAAGGTTGACAGCCACCAAAGGAAGGGATTTCCCATTGCATGAACGTCAAAAATTACCTCAGTTGCACCTTCAGGTAAAGGCGGCAAAACCGGATCTGATTGTGCATTGTTGCTAGCTTTTTTGAAGAAGTAAACTATCGGGCGCAGCATCAACGGCCAGCCGTACCACGCGGAACAGTAAGGATGCACATCTGGGCCACTTTTAATCCGCTGGTGATAAGTCAAGATTTCCGTTTGCATCTGCCAGAAATTGGGAGTTGGATTAAAGTGCAGGTGAGGAATCCAAGAGATGCTGTAAACTAGAATAGGAATAATAGCTAGACTCAAGCAGAGTTCTATAAAATTGAGTTTAGTCAGTTTTTGTACTGGACTTTCGGCAGGAATTAGAGGTGAATCTACCTCGCGGCTTTGTTCTTCATTTCCTCTGTTACCCTGGATAAAACGAACGACCCAAGCACAGATTAAAATTAGATAAGTACCGAAAAGAAACCATAATCCGTTCCATTTGATAGCCGCAGATGCGCCGAAACCTATTCCGGCGAGTACCAGCCAAAGCCAGCGCTTTTTGCCTTCGGCTTCTACGGATTTTAAAATAAATAACTGACCTAAAATTCCAAATAAAACCAGATAAATGTTGTTCAGCGCGTAGCGAGACTCAACTAAAAACAGACCGTCGCAAGCGATCAATAAAGCAGCAATAAAAGCAAAGGTGCGGCGCGGAACTAGCTGATAAGCCAGGGCTCCCACAACTAGCGGAATAAAGGAACCTGTAAGAGCATTCAGCCAGCGGTAATCCCAAGGAGAAAGCAGGGAACCAGCCATACTGTTGACGGCTGTTTTGCCGAAGGGAAGGTGAGTGCCGATCCAAATGCCGATCGCAATTATGTACTGGCTCAGAGGCGGGTGAGCGTTGAAAAAAGGAGTTTTTGTGAGATAATTGTTGGCAAATTTAGCGTAATAAACCTCGTCAAATACTAAAGTGTTAAATCGCTCTAGTTCCCAAAAGCGGAGAGTTAAGGAAAATAGAAAGATGCCGAGCATTGCTAGGGAGAAAATAACATTCGATTTGTTAAATTGTTTTTTCTTGATTTTCATAAAACAGCAGCAAATAATAGATACTAAATTTGAGGGCGATCGCTAATTTAAAATTCCTGAGTATAGAGTAACGTAAAATAGGACTTGCGCCGAAACAGAATTTTTGAGGAGAAACCGGGTTTTTTTGAAATACCCGGTTTCTTAAACCCGGTTTCTAATAATGCTTGGAGAGTGCAGCGAGAAGGAGTAGCGACTATTGTTTCATCAAATGCTCCCGATCTAATTGGCAAGCAGGAAGGAAAAGGGTGCATCACAAGGTGCGATAGATTATGATAGCAGCTATCATGTCTTTTGTGAGCGAGTGCTTATGAATCCCATACTTTCGATTTGGGGGCCTTGGGGGTTAGCTGTAGGTGCGACTATCCTGATGGGATCTGCTGCCGCGCCAAATCCCCAAACATTTGAAAGCTTTGCTGATTTTTGTACAAACAAAGAGAATTTGCCCCCTGAAACCAGACATACGGTGGAGGTGTTGCTATCAAAAGCAAAAACACAAGAGTGCGATCACGCTCAAAAAACCCTGACTAATCTCACAGAACTTTCCCTGATTCGCAATCAAATAGTCGATATCAAACCCTTATCAAAATTCACCAATCTGAGAAAGCTCAACCTCAGTTTAAATCAAATAGCAGATGTGCAACCATTATCGGGACTGACTAATCTAAAATTTCTCGTCCTCAATTTTAATCAAATCTCAGACGTGAAACCATTATCGGGACTGACTAATTTGACAGAGCTTTTCCTCGAAGCCAATCAAATCGTAGATGTAAAACCTTTAGCTGGGTTGACTAATCTAACAGGGCTGTCCCTCGCATCTAATCAAATTGTAGATGTGACACCTTTATCGACAATGACGGAGTTGAATTTTCTTTATTTGAGTGGCAATAAAATCGCAGATGTGAAACCCTTATCGGGATTGGCCAATCTGATACTGCTTTTCCTCGAATCCAATCAAATCGCAGATGTCAAACCTTTAGCTGGATTGACAAATCTGACCGCCTTAGACCTCAGTAGAAATCAAATCGCAGATGCCAAACCTTTAGCGGGATTGGTATATTTGACAACCCTCGATCTCAGTAGAAATCAAATCCCGGATGGGGAAGCCGATCGATTAATTGAGAAAAACAAACAACGATTAAATCAAAAAACAGATGAAGCCGAGCGATTGCTTCAGGAAGCTAAGCGACTATTGGCTCAGGAAACAGCAGCATCTTACCAGGAGGCATTGCAAAAATTTGATGCAGCGCGTTCGCTTTATCGAATGCTTAGAAATTGGGAGAAGGAAGCTTACACGCTGCATCAAATGGGCTTCATTACTAATAGATTAGGAGACAGACAGCAAGCATTGAACTACTACAAGCAAGCCCTTTCTTGGAATCAGACTTTAGCCGATCGCCCTAAACAAGCCGTCATCCTCAACAATATCGGCGCCGTCTACTATGCTTTGGGAGAGAAACAGCAAGCCATCGACTACTATAACCAAGTCCTTTCCCTAATTCGGGAAATGGGCGATCGCCCTGAAGCAAGTATCAACCTCAGCAACATCTCGAACCTACCCGCAAACAGCGATAGATCTTCGGTCAATCGCACTGCGGAAGCCACCACACTCAACAACATCGGCTTAGCCTACAAAGATTTTGGAGAAAAACAGAAAGCAAAAGAGTATTTTAACCAAGCCCTTACCTTATTCCGCGCTATGGGCGATCGGACTAAGGAAGCCACTATCCTCAACAATATTGGCTTAGTCTATTCAGATTTGGGAGAAAAACAAACAGCCCTCGACTACTACAAACAAGCCCTAGATTTGAGACAAAAAGCGGGCGATAGGCGTGGAGAAGCCAACAGCCTCAACAATGTAGGTAATACTTACTCAGAATTGGGAAAACTGGAGAAAGCAGAAGAATATTTCAACCAAGCCCTGCCGCTGTTTCGCACTGTGGGCGATCGTCCTGGGGAAGCCCTCACCCTCTACAATAGGGCTATTCTCAAAGGCGATCGAGGCAATTTAATCGCAGCCATCACTGACATTGAAACCTCCATCAAAATCATCGAAAACCTCCGCACAAAAATTACCAACCACGAGCTCCGCATCTCATACTTTGCCACCGTACAACACTATTACCAGTTATACATTGACCTGTTAATGGAACTGCACAAAGCCAATCCCAACTCTGGTTACGATCGCAAAGCCTTAGAAGCCAGCGAAAGTTCCCGCGCCCGCAGCCTCCTAGAACTTCTTCAAGAAGCAAACGCCGATATTCGCCAAGGTGTCGCCCCGGAATTATTGCAGCAAGAACGCAATTTACAACAGCAACTCGATGCCTTAGAAACACGGCGGATCGAAACTATAAGCCGCCCCAATCATACCCCCGCAGAAAAAGCAGAATTAGACCAAAAACGGCAAACTTTACTAGGACAATATCAGGACATTCAAGCCCAAATCCGCTCCACCAGTCCCCGGTACGCCACCCTCACCCAACCGCAACCTCTAACGCTGGCACAGATTCAACAACAAATCCTCGATGACAATACCATTTTACTCCAGTATTCTTTAGGGAAAAATCGTAGCTATCTCTGGGCTGTGACTAAAACCAGTATCACCAGTTATGAATTGCCCAAACAGGTTGACATCGAAAAAGCCGCCCGCAATTTCCGCAATGCTGTGACTAGCCCGCTCTACCGAAACATTCCCGCTCGAGTTGCTGAAGCTAACAACACGCTTAGTCAAATTATTTTACAGCCCGTAGCAGCACAACTCGGTCAAAAGCGCCTGCTGATTGTTGGCGATGGCATTCTCAATTACCTCCCCTTTTCCGCCCTTTCGCTCCCCGAAACACCCGGTAAAAATCCGAATCCGCCTTTAATTGTAGACCATGAAATCGTGCTGCTGCCTTCCGCCTCCACCTTGGGAATCTTAAGACAAAACTACAATGACAGACAACCCCCAACTCGGACTTTAGCAATGCTCGCCGATCCAGTTTTTAGCGGTGACGATGAACGAGTCAGAACCCAGTCTAATAGCGCCAATCCCCAAGCAATAGAATCAGTAAATCTCGGTTTAAGCCGCTCTAGCCGCGCCAATAACATACAGTTGAGCCGTTTAAAATTTACACGCCAAGAAGCTCAAATCATTCAAGCGTTAGTTCCGGCCAATTCTCGCACCGCATCTTTGGATTTTGCAGCCAGCCGCGCCGCAGCAACCAGTCAGAACTTAAGCCAATATAAAATCATTCATTTTGCCACTCACGGTTTAGCGAATAGCACTAACCCGGAACTATCAGGAATCATCTTGTCGCTGATAGATGAAAAGGGCAACCCTTTAAACGGATTCCTGCGACTTACTGATATTTTCAATCTGAAGTTAGCAGCCGATTTAGTAGTGTTAAGTGCCTGTCAAACCGGATTAGGGCAGAACATCCAAGGCGAGGGCATGGTAGGATTAACGCGGGGATTTATGTATGCAGGGGCGAAGCGAGTTGTGGTGAGTTTATGGAATGTGGATGATGAAGGAACGGCTAACTTAATGTCGAGTTTCTATCAGGGAATGCTGCAAAAAGGGTTAACGCCAGCGGCTGCTTTAAGGGCGGCGCAACTCGAAATGTGGAAGCAGGAAAAGTGGCGTTCTCCTTATTATTGGGCGGCTTTTAACCTTCAGGGGGAATGGCGATAAATTTTATGAAAGAAACCAGCATTAATTCCAATTCCGGGCGACTGTAAGTCGGGCGAGAACTTTTTGCGGTGAATCTGGATACCAAAAAAAAGCGGTTCTGCTTGTCGCAGAACCGCCGTCACAGAGGATGAAAAATCAAAACTTAACGCACAGCGCCCTGTACTGAAGGTGATTCAATTGTTTTCATGAAGTACAGCTTCACTAATTGCCAGCCGTTCGACAGATACAAAGGCAATTTTTGGAAGAATTGCAAGAATTTCGGAGTATTAGAAGCAACAATTGCAGTCAACTTCTGATTGTTCTTGAGGCAAACATCCAGCCGTTCATAAAATTCTGGATTGTTCACGTCCAGCATGACGGGGAATACGCGGCCTGCTGTTTCGTTGGTCTTTTTAATCACTTCGATGTCGTATTCGCGAGCATCGAGACCGAGCGATCGATAAAAACCCGCGCGCTGGATATCATTGAGATACATTGTCGCGAACACTGACAGCAAGAAGAAACGGCACCAAAGCTTAGCGCGCCAATCGTTCAACATCTGAGGCTGAGCTCTCATCACGGCATCGAAGAAATCTCCGTGGCGGTTTTCATCCTGGCACCAATTTTCAAAGAATCGGAAAATCGGATAAATCTGGTCTTCAGGATGGGCTTTTAAGTGCTGATAAATCGTGATGTAGCGCCAATAACCGATCTTTTCAGACAAGTAAGTCGCGTAGAAAATAAACTTCGGCTTAAAGAATGTGTAACTGCGGCTCTTTGTCAAGAAACCTAAATCCAGGGACAAATTAAAGTCGGACAGCGCTTTGTTGAGGAATCCGGCGTGCCGCGCTTCGTCGCGCGACATCAGGTTGAAACCCTCGGCGAGCACTGGATTTTTGTCTTTGAGCCTGCGTCCCAATTCTTTGTAAAGCAAGAACCCAGAAAACTCAGCGGTGCATGAACGTTCTAGAAACTCAATGAACAACTGGCGTTTTTCGCCGTCAATGTGATCCCAAGATTGAGCGAACTCCTCATCCCGCACGAAGTGGTTTTTGTTGTAGTCAACGCGGAACTCTTGGATAATTGCTTCTAGTTCGGCTTCATTTACCGAGATGTCCATTTTGGCCATCTCGTCAAAATCTGTTGTGTAAAATCTCGGCGTGAGAATAGTTTCTTTGGCTGGGGCTTTCACTCCCGGCCGCAGTTCTTCAAAAGTGGGTTTTTTGAGGGAATCTACCATATTTTTATTGGATTTCTGCTTATAACTACTCGCTTGTTTCCATTGTCGGGTACTGCGGGCGATCGCGCTCGTGTATTTCCGGCCAGCGCTGGCGGCGCGCTTGGTTTGGCGCTCCGTGTGGAATCCAGGTCTAAGCTGCTGTAATTTCCACGCCCTCCAGTTTACCAAGCTCTCGCCCGCGCAAATATGTTGCGGGCGTTAAGAATTGCTACGCAAAATTACTCATGGGGCATGGGGCATGGGGCATGGGGCATGGGGCATGGGGCATAGGGCATGGGGAATTGGTAGTAAATAAACAATAACTTCGGACTATGCACAAATATCTGCTGGTGTCAAACTGTTCAAAGACCAGATAGAAAGTACAAAATGTATACAGGGACTCCAATTCTTAGAATTATCAGGCAGGACGGTCAGAAAATGAGCAATTTAGGTGTTAGTTACCTTTTATGGGCAGCTTGTTTTTTCGGCCCATTCGGACTCCACCGCCTCTACAACGGCAAGATTGGTACGGGTTTGCTGTGGCTGTTTACCTTTGGTTTGTTTGGGTTTGGGCAATTGTTTGACTTGCTGCTGCTGCCGAACATGGTGGACGAACGCAATGCCAGTCTCAGGGGCAAACTCGGCGTATCTCGCGAAGGTATACCGCTATATCCAGTCAGCGGGGCGATCGCCGCGACATACCCCAAGCCAACTCCAGACCAGTTAGGGGTTAAACTCCTGAAGGCAGCTTATACCAAGAACGGAAGATTATCTGTTACCCAAGGGGTGATGGCAACCGGCGCTACTTTTGCCGAAGTGGAAGAGGCTTTCACGGCAATGCTCAAAACGGGTTATGTGAGTATCGAGAACGATGCCGTAACTGGCGTTGTGATCTACCACTTTCACGAACTTTAGCTGCTGCGGGTGCGTTACCTATGGGATTTGGTCTATTTTTCCAGAAGCTAATCGCTGACGCACCCTACTACTTGATATTGCTTACCGAGCAGTTATTGGGGTTTTTCGAGTAAGCATTGCCGACAAAATCGGCTAGAATGTTTGTTTGTCTATATAAGCAAGCAAAAAGTATTTAGCGTCATGGCAGTCCCTAAGAAGAAAACCTCCAAATCCAAGAAGAATATGCGTAAGGCCACATGGAAGCGCAAAGCTGTAGTGGCAGCTCAGAAAGCTCTGTCTCTGGGCAAATCTGTTCTAACTGGACGTTCCAACAGCTTCGTGTATCCCGGCAATGAAGAAGAGGAGGAAGAATAGAAACGGAATACCGGGCATGGGGCGAACCCGATGCCCGATCGATCAATCCTTTTTTGCTGCTGGTAAAATCAGCATGGCATCGCCAAAGGAATAAAAGCGGTACTGATGCTCGATCGCTTCTCGGTACAAATCCAACAGCCGAAGCCTTCCAATCATCGCACTTATCATCATCATCAAAGTAGAGCGGGGCAAGTGAAAATTGGTAATCATCCCCTCTACAACCCGCCACTTGTAACCAGGGTAGATAAACAAATGGGTCGGGCCACAAAAAGGTTGCAAGGAAAAATCGCCACTCGCGGCTGCGGCTCCCTCTAAAGCTCGCACTGCTGTTGTACCCACGGCAATGATCCGCCCGCCTCTGGCTTTAGTTTCCCGGATTTTCTCAACGGTGCCGGGGGGTACTTCCACCCATTCGCCGTGCATTTTGTGAGCCGTCACGTCTGCTACCTCCACCGGGCGAAACGTCCCTACTCCGACGTGTAAGGTGACAAAAGTTTTTTCGATTCCCCGCTGTTCCAAGCGGCTGAACAATTCTTCGGTGAAGTGCAGGCCTGCTGTGGGGGCCGCCACCGCCCCAAGCCGATCGGCATAAACAGTCTGGTACTGTTCCGCTGAAGCTTGGGAATTTTCGATGTAGGGTGGCAGGGGTACGTGGCCGTATTCGTCCAAAAACTTCACCAGATTCTCATCAGTGGGGATGTCAAACTCCAGCAGCCGTCCCCCTGTTGCGTCGTCCCTCTCTATAACTGTTGCAGTCAATCGACGACGATGGGGGGGCATCGTGGCATCGGGAAGGCAGCAGCAAGGAGCTGTGGTCGAGTCCTCACAGGCAGGGGCGATGGGATCAAACTCAATTTTTGCTCCCAACTTTAAGCGTTTCCCCGGTTTAACCAAAGCCAGCCAACAGTTGTGCTGCCGTTCTTCCATCAACAATATCTCCACAGCCGGGCCGTTGGGTTTGTGCCCGTAGAGTCTCGCTGGCAGCACGCGGGTGTTGTTGAGTACCAGCAAGTCGCCCGGTTGCAGCAAATCGGGTAAATCCCTGAAAATCCGGTGTTGGTGGCTGCTGGGAGAATCTACAGCCAGCAAGCGAGAACTGTCCCTCGGCACTACGGGATTTTGGGCAATGCGCGAGGGCGGGAGTTCGTAGTCGTAGCCGTCCAAAGACCAGTCCATCTCTGTCATCGAGTGAATTCCTGTGCGATCGATCTGTCAACTGGGTAACAAATTGGGTAAAAACCCCCATTCAAAGTCGGGTGCTTTTCCCCTTGTGGTGGCGGGTAGAGTCCGCGACGATAGAGGTATAGCATCAGCTTTGCTCATAAGGCTCATAAGGATCGTTATGGAATACCTCTACTACATCGCCAATACTAGCCTTACTCTGAGAGTCGTGGATTACCTACGCACGGCTCATCATCTTCCTTTGCAATTTATCACTGTTATTCACCAAATTGACGGATGGGTGGTAAAGGTGAAAATGAGCCAATATTTAACTCCCGAAATGCACGGGGATTTTCGGGCTTTTATGAACGAACTCGGGATTCCTTACGATCCTGAAATTCGCTTGCAAATGGCGCTTTGGAGTTTGGAAACGGGACAGTCGCCGCTGAGCGTGATGCGCCGCTACCAGGTGGCAGTGGTTTGTCACGGCTGCCCTGACCGCAAAGAAATTGAAGCGTTTCGCCAGCAGTTTGTCAAGGGTCTGGGATATTGCCCGGAAACTCTGGCCTAGATTGCTACGCATATACATTAACTGTGATGGCAGAACAGGAGAGGGAGAGAATGGGCAAGCGGGAGAAGATTTAACGCTTTTTTCAGCTCCGTTAAATCTCAAGAGAAAAATGCGCGACAGCCTAGGCAAGTTAACAATTAAAAATTACCTACTGGCATTGGTTTGAGATTTTACCCTCTAAATTTTAATTATATATTTTTAAATGCTAAAAGCCGAGCGAATGTATTCTTGCAGGGTGAGTCGGTAGTTACCTGCAACGGCGGATAGAGAATGCGCTGCAGTTAATGGTGGTAATATTTGCTTAGTGTTTTGTTGTAAAGGTTCGCACCTGACTAAAGCGACATCAAAACGACAATAATTATTGGCTAAATCTGCATGAGTGCTTAAAAATATTTCGGCTGTTTGCCAAAGTTTGGCTTGTTTTGTGGTATTAATAGCCAACATTCCACCAGCATCCCAATTTCCTCGACGGCGAGTTTTTACCTCAACAAATGCTAATGTTTGGGAATGGGGAATGGGGAATGGGGAATGGGGAATGGGGAATGGGGAATTTTCGTTACCTCTGTTGATTTCGCTTTCTTCATCTCTTCCGAGTGCGATGATATCAATCTCTCCCCAGCGACAGTGCCACTGCCGGTGCAGGATTTCCCAACCTTGCTGCTGCAACCAGTCGGCCACTAAGTTTTCTCCCAATGTGCCGATATCCCTAGAGTTTGGGGATTGGGGGGAATTGGAGTCAGCGGTGGCAAGCGGGCGATTCCCTACGGGATAGCTACGCTTGACGCGCTTTCTGGTAGAATTCAATTCTGAACTGTCACGACTGCTCATTAGCTTGAACTTGTATGATGATTTCTCGAATTCGCCAACATATTTATACTTTCTTGCTGAGTTTTGTTATTTTAGCAGTAATTGCCGCTGGGGCGATCGGTATTAATCCCGCACCTGCTTTCGCTTTGGATCACGACAAAGAAATCCTAGTAGGCGCTGATTTTACTGGTCAAGTTCTGACTGACGACAGCTTTAATAAAGCCAATCTTCGCAACAGCAATTTTACTAATGCAGATTTGCGGGGCGTCAGCTTTTTTGCAGCCAATATGGAAGAAGCAAATTTAGAAGGCGCTAATTTCACGGGTGCGACTTTAGATTTGGCTCGCATGATGAAAGCGAATTTAACTAATGCTATCCTTGAGGGTGCTTTCGCTTACAATACCAGGCTGGAAGGAGCTATTATTGACGGTGCTGATTTTACTGAGACACTGCTGCGAGACGATATGATAGAAAAACTTTGTAAAGTGGCAAAAGGTACTAATCCAGTGACAGGTAGAGATACTCGCGAAACTCTTTTTTGCGACTATTAAAATGCTCGTTGAATAAAGGAATAAAGTCCTTAGTACAAACAAGCTTGTACTAAGGAATTTTTTACTTATCTAAGTTAAAACAATGTAACCGCAGGCAACCTTCCAACATCTATCGAACGAGTCATCCCCAATCTAAAATCTAAAATCTAAAAGAGTATTAGCCCCAAGGTACGGATGTTAAATCGTAAAAATTAACTTGACGCAGCCTCTCTAATTCCTTGAGCCATTCTTGTTCGGCACAGAATAGTTGGTGATATTCTATAGCCTCTTCGCCACTGCTAGCGGCCTTGGCTTTTTCCCACATATTGAGTGCAATCCTGCGGCGCTTCATGCTGATAATTTGCTCGATACAGGCGAGGGCAGATCTAATGACTAGAGGTGCGCGATAAACGTTTCTTTCTGAGAACTCATTTAAGTGAAATAAATGCGAGATTTGATTGAGTTGATTTGGATATTCAATGAAGCTATCTTGCAATTTCAATATTAACTCAGAAGGCGCTACTTGTAAAGACATTTTGTGCAATATTTCTGCATTCACAATCTGGTGCCACAAAAATCTGTGGTGAGAAAGGCTAAACTGTACGTCTCTAGCTTCTATTGCTTCTCTGACATCTTGGCGGTATTCGGGACAGTGCAAATAAATCTGCAATAATTGCGCTTCTGCTTCTTCTAAAAGACTGCGGGCTACGGCAGATAAGCTGGATTTTGAGCTTTTGTTGTCGCTGCTTGCACGTTGCTTTTTATATTGTTTGTTCGGCTTCAGCTTGTTTCTGATTAACAGGGGCATTGTCAATGATTCGTCTTGACTCTGCCGCTTTGCCCAATCGCTAACTACTTGATTGAGCAAGTTTTCAGCGATCATTTTTGTGAGTCTAAAATCTCCTTTGCTGAGAATTTCTGCACATTTTTGCAGGTAATGTGCTAACTGATTGTCGTCAGTGATATTGGTTAATAAATTAATGATTTTTTTGGTGACTTGCTGGGAAGTATCGGCTTGCTTCAAATCTTGATTGACGAGCATTTGTTGCAATTGCCAGTCGAGCCACAAGGGAGCATTTTCCAGCAATTCTCGATATTGTTCTGGGGAGTATGTTTTGAGATATTCGTCGGCATCTTTGCCGTCGGGAATGTTGAGCACCCGCAGTTGGACTTCTCCTTGATAAGCGAGTTTTTCTATTTCTCCAATAGCGCGTTCTGCTGCTTGAGTTCCTGCTTTGTCGGCGTCGAAGTTGAGGATAATTTGTTTGGAGTCCGTGTACCGCAATAACTGCCGCACTTGGTTTAAACTTAAGGCTGTGCCGAGGGAAGCGACGGCGTTGGAGATGCCTGCTGCTTGAAGTGCGATCGCATCAAAGTACCCCTCTACAACCACTGCGCGATCGGCTTTGCTAATGGCTGTTTTTGCTGTATCTAAGGCGAATAAAGTTTTGCCTTTATCGAAGAGTTCTGTTTCGGGAGAATTGAGGTATTTCGGCTGTTCGTCGCCGAGAGCTCGGCCGCCGAAACCGATGACTCTGCCTTGGGTGTCGCGAATGGGAATCATAATTCGATTGCGGAAGCGATCGTAATAACCGCTGCCGCCATTTTTTCGGGGTACAATTAATCCAGCTTGTTCTACTAATTGCGCCGGATAGTTTTTCTGTTCTACTAAATAACTGTAAAGTGCTTCCCAACCTTGGGGTGCATAACCTAATTGAAATTGTTGAATAGTTTCTTCGCTGAGCTGTCGCTCTGATTTGAGATATGCTAAGGGTTCTTCTCCTTGGGTTTGTCGCAAAGCGTGTTCGTAAAAGTTGGCTGTTAGTGCTGAGATTTCATAGAGTTGTTCCCGCAGGGAAATTTGCCGCTGCAATTCTTGTCGGTGTTCGGGTTCGACGGTTTTGACCGGGACTTGATAATTTTTAGCTAATTCTAATACTACTTCGCTGAAAGGGCGTTTCTCCAATTCCATGAGAAACTTAAAAGCATTGCCACCTGCGCCGCAGCCGAAACAATAATACATTTGTTTGCCGGGACTGACGGTAAAGCTGGGAGATTTTTCATCGTGAAAAGGACACAAACCTACAAATTCTTTGCCGCGTTTTCGCAACACGACGCGACCGGAAATGACATCTACTATGTCTGCTCTTTGTTTAACTTCTTCGATTGTTTCTGGATGCAGCCGGGGAACTTGCATAGGGCTATTTTATGCCAATTAAAATTATGTTTATTGTGAGCGATCGCACTTTAGTAAATTATAAAACTGACTTTCAGGAATTGCACACAAAAACTCAAGCGTTCCGGTTTTTTGTACCAGGGCTGATCGCTGTTAATATGTGTTTTCTTTAAAAACCAGGTTTCTCCGTAAGGCATAACTTTATTGTAAGATATTTACACTAACTGTAAGGAGCATCGAAAATAATGCGAATTTTAATGATGGGCGGTACTCGGTTTATTGGGGTTTATCTTACTAAGATTTTAGCAGCACAAGGGCATGAAGTGGTGTTGTTTAACCGGGGCAACAAGCCTGTACCGGTTGCGGGCGTAAAACAGATTCAGGGCGATCGCACAAATGTCGAACAATTGAAAGAAAAGTTATCGACGGTCGAGTTTGACGCGGTTTTTGACAACAACGGCCGCGAACTCAGCGATACAAAGCCTTTAGCTGAAATATTTAAAGGGCGGGTGCAGCACTTTGTTTACATGAGCTCTGCGGGGGTTTATTTGAAGTCGGATCAAATGCCTCATATCGAAGGGGACGCTACCGATCCTAAAAGTCGGCACTTGGGTAAATGCGAAACCGAAAATTACTTGGCCGAGTCCGGTTTGCCTTGGACTTCGATTCGTCCGACTTACATTTACGGCCCCCAAAATTATAACGATTTAGAGGCTTGGTTTTTCGATCGCATTGTGCGCGATCGACCGATTCCGATTCCCGGTAACGGAATGCACTTCACGCAGTTGGGGCACTGTCAGGATTTGGCTAAAGCAATGGCGGCGGTTTTGGGCAACTCTAGGGCGATCGGGCAAATTTACAACGTTTCGGGCGATCGATTTGTCACCTTTGACGGTTTAGCCCGCGCCTGCATTCAAGCGGCAGGCAAATCCCCTGATGCTATTAAGATTGTACAGTACGATCCGAAACAATTTGACTTCGGCAAAAAGAAAGCTTTTCCGATGAGATTGCAGCACTTTTTCGCTTCAGTTAATAAAGCTGTCACCGATCTTAGCTGGAAGCCGGAGTTTGACTTAGTTTCGGGGCTAAAAGATTCATTCCAGAATGATTATCTCATTTCGGGACGGGACAAAGCCGAGATAGATTTTTCAGTCGATGATGAGATTTTGAAAGCCGTTTAAAGTAGAATTAAAGTATGGTGTGCAGCGCGCACCATACCAATGTCTAAGGAGAAAAATAACATGAGATTTATCAACCCCAAAATTAGATTTGCATTCAATAAAATATTTGGTTCGGCCAAAAATACAGAGCTTCTGATTAGTTTTTTGAATGCTATGCTCTATGAAGGGCAACCCATAATTGAAAGCTTAGAGATCATCGACCCTTATGTTGTCCTCCAAATACTCGGAGCCAAAGATAGCTACTTAGATATTCTAGCAAAACTTAACAACGGCACGTCTATAATTATTGAAATCCAAGTTCTATACGTGCAGACATTGGCTAAGCTAGTTTTGTACAATAGTGCAAAGACTTATGGGACTCAATTAATGATGGGAGAATTGTACAAGGGATTTCAACCTATAATTTCTTTGATGATAGCGGACTTTGAAATGTTTGAGAATTGTCAAGATGTTACTTCACGATTTGTTTTCAAAGAAAAAACTCACCTGTTTGATTATCCCTACAATCAGATTGAGTTGATTTTTGTGGAATTGCCAAAATTCAATAAGAAATTGGAGCAACTGACAACCATTAAAGATAAGTGGATTTACTTTCTCAAACATTGTGGTATTTTAGAAGAAATTCCAGCACAAATGAGTGAAGTTCCGCAAATTCAGAGAGCTTTTGAAATTGCTAAGGAGGGTAATTTGAATTTTCAGGAATCTGATACGTTACAGAAGCAAGAGTTTTTTGTGCACGATATGCAAACTTTGGTTGAGGAAGCCCTAAAAGACGGTCGAAAAGAAGGGCAAGAAGAAGCAAAACAAAAAGGCCAGCAACAAGGACAAGTAAAGTTAATTATGCGTTTGCTGAGTCGCTGTTTAGGTCAACTAGACCCCGACAGTCAAACCAAAATTAGCAAATTGCCCATCCACAAATTAGAAAATCTTGCAGAAGCCCTGTTAGATTTTTCAAACGCCGAAGATTTGACAGCTTGGTTAGAAGCTAATTCTCCAAAAGACTAAGAAATATTAGGTAAATCTCATGCTTGGAATCACACTCAGCAGTCGCTACAGCATTATCCGTCACTTGGGAGGTGGCGGATTTGCTCAAACTTACTTAGCTGAAGATAAGCAGCTACCAGGCAATCACCTCTGCGTCGTCAAGCAGCTTAAACCTCAAGCAACAGATCCCGAAACTCTACAGGTAGCTAGACGTTTATTCGATACGGAAGCACAAGTTTTGTACAAGTTGGGAAATCACGATCGCATTCCCCGACTTTTTGCTTTTTTTGAAGAGAATCAAGAGTTTTATCTAGTTCAAGAATTTATAGAAGGTCACGATTTAAGTCAAGAAATTACGGCCGCTTCTCATGGGAATGCGGGAGTCATGCAGGAAGATCAAGTTATTTGTATATTGCAAGAAATTCTGGAAATTTTAGATTTTGTACACCAGCAAAATGTGATTCACCGCGATGTCAATCCCCGCAATATCCTCCGCAGAGATAGAGACGGAAAATTAGTTTTAATTGACTTCGGCGCCGTCAAAGAAATTACTACTCAAATCACCACGTCTCAGCCCAAAAATAGCTTGAGTGTCAGCATTGGTACTCCCGGTTATATGCCCAGCGAACAAGCTCACGGCAACCCCAAACTCAGCAGCGATATCTATGCCGCAGGTGCGATCGCAATTCAGTTCCTCACTGGCATAAATCCTCACCAAATGCCAAGGAACCCCGATACAGAGGAAATTATTTGGCAGGACAAAACATCAGTCAGTCCTGAATTTGCGAAGATTTTAGATAAGATGGTAAAGTACGATTTTAGGCAACGTTATTCTAGTGCCGGCGAAACGCTGCAAGCTATTAAAGAATTGAAAAATTCTTTCAGCGGTACAGTTCCTGTATTGCCTCCGGTTGCTGCTGCGAATAAGACTGTAAAATCCCGAAAAAAACTGTATTTAAAAATATTGTCGATCGCGAGTTTGATTGGCATCAGTATTATAGCATCTATTTATGGTGTAAACACTTTTAATTCTGCCAATGCAACTGACCTGTACAACCGAGGTAATACTCTTTACAATTTAAGCCGATTTGAAGAAGCTCTTGCCGCTTACGAGCGAGCAATAAATCTCAGACCAGAGTACGCGGAAGTCTGGCAGGAAAAAGCAAAAACTTTGTACAAATTGAAAAAATACCAAGAATCGCAGTCAGCTTATGATAAAGCCATAGAATTAAAGCCGGAATACTTAGAAGCTTGGACGGGACGCGGTTATGCTTTGGATAAATTGCAGCAGTCTCAAGAGGCGATCGCATCTTTTGATAACGCTTTGAAAATCCAGCCCGACTATGCCTCCGCCTGGGAAGGCAGAGGCGATAGTCTGTTAGATTCGCAGCGGTACGAAGAAGCGATCGCCTCCTACGAAAAAGCGGTACAGTTTCAGCCCAATTTGTACGGTGCTTGGTACAATCGGGGACAAGCTTATCAAAAATTAAAACAGTACGATCGAGCCGTAGAATCCTATGAAAAAGCAGTTGAAATTAAATTCGATAATTCTGAAGCTTGGTACAATTTAGGCAATGTTTTCCTCGAATTAAACAAAAACCAAGAAGCTTTTGAAGCCTACGAAAAAGCCGTGCGGTTTCAGCCCAATTTTTATCAAGGCTGGTACAGTAAAGGCATCGCTTTGCTGAAAATGCGGAGGCATGAAGAAGCGGTAGAAGCTTACGAAAAAGCTGTTAAATTAAAACCTGATTATTATCAAGCGTGGTACAATTTAGGTTGGTCATACCACGAATTACGCAAGTACGAACAAGCAATTCAGTGTTACAGCAGAGCCTTAGATTTAAACCCGAAAGAATTTCAAGCGTGGTACAATAGAGGCAATGCTCAGTACAATTTGCAGCGGTACGAAGATGCGATCGTCTCTTACAATGAAGCCGTCTATGTCAAGCCTGACTACTCGGAAGCTTGGTACAGCCACGGCAATGCACTTGTAGCGGTAAAAAGATACGAAGATGCGATCGCCTCCTATGACAAAGCAATTCGCTACAAACCAGATTACGGAGCGGCAATCGAAGCAAAAAAGCGGGCAGAAAGTCAGCTAGGAAGAAGTCCGCTAGAATCCGAACAACAACAATAATTGTTATTAGTTACCTTAAGCGGACTTTGTTTGACAAGAAGCAATTTTAATTGCCAACTTTTATATTTTAGCGAACAGCGGGAGCAATTACGGTAACTCGACGGCTGTCTACTAACATCGGCCAAAAACCTCGATCGCTCAATGCTTTTACCGCATCAGTAGCGGCGTTTTGATCCGTTGTATAAGCGACGAATAAAAAGGGACGCTGGCCGTAGGAAGCTAAGCCTACTTGCGTGCCTAATGCTTGCCTGACTTGGGCGGCTAATTCAGGCTGGTTGAAGTAATCTACTAACACTGCATAACCAGGGCCGAGGGGTTGGGGATTGAAGGCAAGATTGCCCGTTGGAGAATTGGTGATTGGTTCAGAACCTGGTGCTGGCTGAGGGTTGTAGACTGGCAAATTTTGGGGTAGTGCCGCTGCGGGCGATCGTACTACGTAAGCTTGCAATCCGACAACATCTTCGATGTATTTAACCCAATCGCTGGCGATTTGCGAGTCGCGAAAGCCACCAACTCGCGTCACCGTGTCATTGATGTACCGACAAACTGTGTTGTTAGTATTTCCAGGGAAAGAGCGTTTTGCTCTTTCTTGCTGTTCGGGTTTTGGGGTGACAATTAACAGTAGATATTCATCGGACTGGGGCGGTTGGCAGCTCGATTGAGCCTTAACAGAACTCGATAAAATTGTCAATACCAAAAGGGCGATCGAAGTAGCAGAAAATAGGGGAAGAGACAAAATAAATTTGTACAATTTACCCCTAATTGTTGTTAGTTGTTTTGTCGGATATTCTGCTCTTTTATTCATGCTGTCTGTAGGGATGCGAGGGCATCGGGAATAGTTGCTGACGGTGCTTGAAATTCACCTGTCAGTACATATTCTAATCGCAGTTTCAACCAGGTGATGAAGACTGGATCGGTAGAAATAATAGCAGCGGCTGGCTGAGGGCATTTTGCTTTAACTTCTGTCATTGTCGGTGCTTCTATAAAAGCCGGCTGTTTGACCAACCAGAAGTCTATTTGTTTTTCTTGTTCGTTGTAGTTGCGGGTTCTTTCTTTAAACACTTCATCTAGGGCTTCTTCTTCTAGCAAAAAGCGTTGGCTGGCTAAAACGTAGTAGTAGGTTTGCATTTTTCTCGGTTGTTAGGGGTTGACGGTTAGCGGTTAATGCCGCCTGTACCGGCCAGTTTTGCTGGTCAGGGGCGGGTTTGCCGAGTTGCGGTCGTTGGAGAGTTCTAGACTCTTGTGCCGTTTACTTTACCTTATTTGCTGTCATCTTGGGTAGATGCAGAGCAAGTCGCCTCAGAAAAATCTTTGGTGGTTAGTGTTGGGCGAGTTGTGAGAGTTGCGAGAGTTGCTGGTTTTTTGGGGATTTGGGCGATTATTTTTCGGGCTGGTGATTTTCGGGAAAATTTAGGTGACAATAGGAAATTAGATGGAATTGCACGTTAAATAATTACCAATTATTGAGACAATCTGGGGCTGTCAAATCTGATTGGGAGTAGTTTGGATATGAAAACACTTCGGACAGTTTTTAATGGCTAACCCTAAAAAAAGGCTTTCATGGCGATTCGGCGATCGCGCTGCCTACATGAAAATCAAGGGTTTGTGACTACTACCTAAAAACTGTCGTGACTATTGTATTAAAAATGTAAAATGTGTGGATGGATTTGCTATCACCGGAATAGCGATCGCCCCGCTGTCACTTCCCCCATCCCACCAAAAGCGATCGCCCTTCGCCCCTGCTCAAATAAGCTCAACAAATCAGCTAAATTTGTTGCCCACCGAATGCAGCCAAAGGCTAAACTAATCTAAGTTTTACCATAAAATTTTCTCCCCGTTCATGAACATCGCTTATTTAGTTAACCAATATCCCAAAGTCAGCCACAGCTTTGTCCGCAGAGAAGTGCTAGCCGTTGAAAATTGCGGCATGAAAGTCGCACGTTTTTCGATCCGATCGTGCGAGTCAGAACTCGTTGATGAGGCCGACAAACTAGAGCAAGAATTGACTAAAGTAATCTTAGGAGTTGGTGTACAGGGGTTAGCGTGGGGTTTGCTGCGCGTTGCCGCAACTAGACCAATTCGATTCATCGAAGCTGTGCGGTTAATGTTCAAAGTTGGCTGGCACTCGGAACGGGGGATTTTGCTGCATCTAGCTTATTTAGCAGAAGCTTGTATTCTTTTAAATTGGTTTGCAGAATCGGGTACAGCACACGTTCACGCTCACTTCGGGACAAATTCTACAACAGTCGCAATGCTGTGCCGCGTCCTTGGCGGCCCGACTTACAGTTTCACCGTTCACGGTCCGGAAGAATTTGATAAAGCTACACTTCTTTCCTTAGACGAAAAAATTAAACTATCGACCTTTGTAGCAGCAGTTAGTTCCTTCGGTAAAAGTCAGCTTTTTCGGTGGTGCGATCGCACTTTTTGGTCAAAAATTCACGTCATACACTGCGGCGTAGATGCTGCATTTTTAGCTGCACCCTACGTCCCCATACCCGCAGCACCCCGCTTAGCTTGCATTGGCCGGCTCAGCGAACAAAAAGGTCATTTGTTATTGCTAGAAGCTGCTAACTTGCTAGCAGTTCAAGGCTTAGAGTTTAAGTTGGTACTCGTAGGAGACGGGCCACTGCGATCGGATATTGAGAAGCAGATTCAGCAACTCGGCCTGCAAAACCATATAGAAATTACCGGCTGGGCCAGTGGCGATCGAGTTCAGCAAGAGATTTTAGCTTCACGGGCAATGGTATTGCCTAGTTTTGCTGAAGGTTTGCCCGTCGTCATTATGGAAGCCCTCGCTCTCAACCGGCCCGTAATTAGCACTTATGTTGCTGGCATCCCGGAGCTCGTAGAACCCGGTGTTTGCGGTTGGTTAGTTCCTCCCGGTTCCGCAGAAGCATTAGCCGTAGCAATGCGCGCGGTATTGGAAGCACCTGTAGAAAAACTAGAACAAATGGGGAAAACAGGAGCAGAGAGAGTTGCTCAACAACACAATGTTGATTTAGAGGCAAAAAAATTAGTGGCGCTGTTTGAGAGTCCTTGAGAATGGTGCAAAACCTATTGATTAACTGACATCTTGCATCATTATTAAGAAGTCTTTCAAGGGTGGGCATCCTGCCCACCCCACAGGAAAATTAATTGTTTGTGGAACAGGCATCTTGCCTGTTCCTTTAATTAAGCTGTAATTGTTTGTGGAACAGGCATCTTGCCTGTTCCTTTAAATAAAACAACCTACTTACAAACTTTTTAAGGAATAGGAACAGACCGCAACAACTTGTCAACAATCGTCTTAGCCCTTCTTCCCCCCGCCGGAATCAACCGGTGAGAAAGTACGTGTGGCGCCAAATACTTCACATCATCCGGGGTAGCAAAATCCCGGCCCTCCATAAATGCCAAAGCCTGGGATGCCCGGTGCAAAGCCACCGCACCCCGGGGACTCACCCCCAGAGTAATCTCCTCATCCTCTCGCGTCGATCGCACTAAATCTACAATATACTGTTTCAAAGAGGCTTCCACCTTCACACCAGCGCACAAACGACGCAATTCCTGCACTTCTTCCAAAGAAATACAAGGCTGCAAATCTTCAACAGCAAAACTATCAGAAAGCCGTTCCAACATTTGCAACTCTTCCAACGCAGCGGGATAGCCCAAAGTCAAAGACAAAGTAAACCGATCCATCTGGGCTTCCGGTAGGGGAAAAGTGCCTTGATATTCGATCGGGTTCTGAGTCGCAATCACAAAAAACGGCGTCGGAACATTTCGAGAAACTCCATCTACTGTCACCTGCTTTTCTTCCATCACTTCCAGCAAAGCTGACTGAGTTCGTGGCGTCGCCCGATTGATTTCATCGGCAAGCAAAACATTAGCAAAAACTGGCCCGGGCAAAAACTCAAACTCTCCGCTGCGCGGATTCCAAATATTAGTACCGGTGATATCCGTCGGCAACAAATCGGGAGTGCACTGAATCCGCTGAAACTTGCCATCGATCGATCGCGCCAAAGACTTCGCCAGCAGCGTTTTTCCCACACCAGGCACGTCTTCTAGCAGCGCGTGTCCGCCGGAAAGCACCGCTACCAACACCAAGCGAATAGCATCGGCTTTGCCAACAATAGTTTTGCCTAGATTTTGTTTGAGCCGCTCAATATGTTGTCTCATATCCCTGATTTCTAATTGTTAATTGCGAATTGCTAATTGCTAATTGTTGAAAAGATATCAAGATTGCCAAAATCTTGAGTCTTTGCCTTGCGGACTTCGTATTTGTACAACTAGAATTTAGTCTGACTCATCTTGCACCATTTTTAAAAGCGATCGCCTGTTCTAGATCACATAATTATTAGACTTTAGCAGTTAAGAGGCTTCTAGCAATATCGCAATCTGCCTGAATTTGAGTTTTGAGAGCATCCAGAGAAGCGAATTTTTGTTCGGGTCGCAAAAACTCTACCAAACTCGCACTCAAGGTTTGACCATACAAATCCCCAGACCAATCTAACAGGTGAACTTCCACAGTGGGTTGCAGGCCGTCTACTGTCGGGCGGCAGCCAACATTCATCACCCCATTGACAAAAAATAAAGTTGATGCTATTCCGGGGATTAGAGATTTGGCATTTTCCGGCTGATAGGAAGAACTTCCATCTTCCATCTTTTCCCCTCCCTGCTTCACCGAGACTCGCACCGCGTACACGCCAAAACGTGGCAAAAATTTTTCCGGCGGCAGTTCGATATTAGCAGTAGGAAATCCGATCGTCCTACCCAGCCGCTGTCCCCCAACCACAGTCCCGACTAAACTGTAAGGTCGCCCCAGCAACTGATTCGCTCTTGTGAGGTCGCCTGATGCCAGACCTTCGCGGATTGCAGAACTGCTGATCCGATCGCCCTCACCGCAATTGTGCAGGGGTACAAGAGCAACATCAATACCGTAACCAGAGGCGATCGACTGCAAATCCACAGCCGTCCCAGCGCGTCCCCGTCCAAACCGAAAATCCACCCCCACACTAATTCGACTCGCTTTTAGTTGTCGCACCAGAATTTCCTCGACAAACTCAGAAGCAGTCAAAGCTGCCAGTTCTCGATCGAACGGCAGCAGCACAAGTTGCTCGACGCCCATTGCTGCGAGCAATTCTACCTTTTCTGCCAGAGGCGTCAGCAGTTTTTTCGGTTGACCCGTAAAGAATTCTTGCGGGTGCGGATCGAATGTCACCACAGTGCTGTAAAGCCGATCGACCCCATCAGAATCGATCCCAGAGAGGCTGTTGCCATCTGCCTTGGGGGCTATCAAACTATCGAAATTATGGCTGCTGCCGACTCGATCGGGCGGTGCTGCTGAGTCGTTGTAGCAGGTCGCCGGAGGTTCGCTTTCCAAATTTTCATCTCTGCCAGCGTAGGAGCGCAAGTTTGGCCCCGACGCAAGAATCGTCGCAGAATTTTGCTCAGGCGATCGATTTAAAATTGGCTGCACGACTTGTCGATGCCCTAGGTGCAAACCATCAAAGTTTCCCAAGGCAACAGAAGTTGGAGTCAGAGCAGCGGTACAAGAAGAAGTTACCCACACGCTTAAAATTTTGACATACTTAGTGCGATCGCCAGTCGATGTTAGATTTTAGATTTTAGATTTTAGAATTGACTCCACAGATAAATCTGGAAGCTTGAACTTTGGTCTAAACTTTTTGGTTTTCCACGACAGAAGTAAGTGGCACGGTATCCGTCTTTAAGTGAGGTCAATCGGTTTTCGATTTTCGATTTTCGATTTTCGATTGAAGCATTGACTTGCGCGAGATAAATTCGGGGGTTCATTTATCGGATACAGGTTTTTTATTTCTGGGCCATGAGTCTGCTTTCGGAATGAATCCGGGGGCTTGTATCCTAAATGCTTTCGGTCAGACCTCGCTTAAATGTCAGATTTCACCGATCGAGATTTCAGAACCATCTGACAAGCTCACATCCATCAGACATGAACTTGAGGCGCTTGCACCGACGCTTCAGACAAATCGTTATTAGGAGGCAACAATTGTAACGACAAACCTTCCCGCGCCATCAAACTGTTCGGGAACCTTTGAGCCACTTGTTCTCCCACCCTGTCTAAAAACTCGTCATTGTGCAGCGGGTCGTGGTGAAAAATCACCAACTTTTTGACATTAGCAGCCTTTGCAACCTTCACCGCTTCCTGCCAAGTCGAATGTCCCCAGCCGACCTTGCTGCTCTTCTCGGCATAATACTCCTCATCGGTATAAGTAGCATCGTAGATCAGCACCTCAGCATCCTGAGCCAAATGCAGCACATTTTCGTCTAAACGATCGGGAAAATGTTCGGTATCAGTCACGTAAGCAGCCGCATACCCCCGCCAGTTGACGCGGTAGCCTATAGCTTCCCCAGGATGGTTCAGCAAAGCAGTTTCCACCTTAATCTCTCCGATTTCCAGCGGTTTGCCCACTTCTATATCGTTAAATTTCAGGTCTGCCCCCATAATTTGCAGGGGTACCGGAAAATTGGGGTGCAGCATCTGGTCATGGAGGCGCTGCTGGATAGTAGCCTGATTAGGAGCAATAGCCCCATAGATGTGAAAGCAGTTCCCAGGAATAAAAGCTGGGACAAAAAAGGGGAATCCTTGAATGTGATCCCAGTGAGAGTGAGTAAAAAACATATGAGCTTTTACGGGCATCTGGGACAGGAGAGTTTGTCCCAAAACCCGCAATCCAGTACCGCCATCGAAAATTAGGCGACTGTCACCCACTCGCATTTCTACACAGGGCGTGTTGCCCCCGTAACGTACTGTTTCTGCCCCGGGAGACGCTATGCTACCTCTAACGCCCCAGAAGTGAACCGTGAATTGGTTTTGCATACTAGACATGGGTTTTCTTGCAAGATTGTTCCGGCGAGTTGGCGAGTTATCGATAAGGTGTTTACATATTACTAAGGGCTTTACCATCAAACCCAAGTTCTTTGACGGTCGAGTTCCCCACTTGTTGGAAGTGCCAAGAGTCTCGCTCATCGCGAGAATGCAAAACTGTTGGGCTTGACAACTGAGCAATAAATTACAAGGTAGACTAATGAAGTCTCGATCGTAACTATTCTTTTCGTCTCTTCACTAGCCTAACCTCCGCAGACACACTTTGGGGCAGTAGTTCTGTATGAGTTTGGTCAAAAGCCGCTGTTTTTCCAGCCTCCGCACTTGGCGAACACGATAGATCGGTTGTTTGCCTTCCTGCTTTACCGGTTTGAACCCGGATGATGGGCTTCCTCAACTCCCATTAATTCAAAAATCTTAGCAGTTTAGGAATGCTCCTGCTAATTATCCAACAATACTGTCTGTGTCTGGATTCTCGGCCCGCCCGGAGGCTGCGGTTCGTCCCGCAAGCGGTCAAGCTGAACCCAGCCTCATCTGACACCGGAGTAGCAGCGAGAGTCCGGGCCTGCTGGCAAAAGGCTAAATTTTCGTCGTGCATTTCTTGGCGGACGAATTGAATCACTCAAAATTCCCATATTTTCGGAAATTAAAAAATTTCGATTTTTTGCCATCATGCCAACTCCGATCGCCATTCTGTCTCCAGAGTGAGGCAGAAATATTCGCTGTTAACCTCTCGTGATTTTCTCAAAAATCTTCAAGTGCTCTATTTTTGGTAAGGATTTCTCGGAATTCGGCGCAGTTCCGGTACTCGCCACGGGGTTGAATTTCCGGTATCATAGAAGCTTAGAGTCTTATTTGCCGAGAATCTAAATCAGTGCTAAAAAAGCCTGGATAACTTTAAGTTATTTTTCCAAAAAGTCAGTATGAATCAAGTTAAAAAAACTACAACCAAGCTGAATAGATCGCCTGTGAAAGTGTCCGATCGCACTTTAGAACTCGGTAATCTTCCGTTGAGCGACCTGTCTTTAGAAATAACTGATGGTCAAGCTTTGAGAGAATTTAGTTTGGACGATCGCCTGCCGGGAGCCCCAACAGCCACAGACCGCACTGCCGCAACAAGACGCCGGAGGGTAGATGGCAAGAGCGAGTGGGCCCGATCGCCTGTGGTTTCTACTGCGTTTCTCAAATGGCTGCTAGAGAGTTTGACTCGCTCAAAAGGTTGGCTGGGAATTGTCACCCTGGCAGCAGTTTGGGGGTGGTGGAACAGTCAGTTACTGTTTTCCACAGGCCTGGGGATAGCAGCGATGATGCTGGTTTACCGAGGGCAGTCGTGGGACTGGCAATTGCTGCGGGCAAAAGGCGAGCAATTTTGGGATGGCCCGAACCGTCGGTTCGTTTTAGCCGTCGGCACCGGCGGCATTGCTACCTTGGGCGCTTACATGAGTTTGGCGGTTTGGGCGGACTCAAGCAGCCACTGGATGGCTTTGAGCCTAATTTTGCAGAATTTGGGGACGATCGCGATTGCAGGGCTGTTACTGCGGCAAGGGTTGAGTCTGGGGGCCGCAAAAGATGAAGTGGCGCTCGATCGCATCTTGGCGGATTTGACTGATGCTGACCCCGTGAAGCGTTTAATTGCTGTGCGGCAAATGACCGATTTGGTGAATCAGGGTGGGTTTGGTGCTGTGAGCTCTGTCAAAAGTTCGTTAGCAGAGCCCTCGCAGAGGATCGCCCGTTCCCGCGCTGCGGAGTGCTTTCGCCTGATGCTGAGTCGGGAACCAGAAGCTGTAGTCCGCAATGCCCTTCTCGAAGGTTTGCAGACTTGGGACACTACTTATGGCATGGCTTTAAAATCCAAAAATCAAGTCATCGACTATTAGCTGACCATCAAAAGCGTAAAAACTAATTCGATGAATATTCGGAGCTTTTACGCGCAGGGGAGCCCTAGGGGCGATCGGAGAATTAGACCCGACCAGATTGGGCGCAGGCATTTCATCCTGAACAATTGGGTTGCCGTCAATGTCACAAGCAGATAAAACAGTTCGTCGCGAACTGGTGACAAGCCCTGACACCCAGCGAACTGGATACTTAAAAGTTACTTCTATCAGTCCGCTTTTGGGGGCCCCCATTAACACTGTTGCCCCAGAACCAGTGAAAAATGCTGGGTTTGAAGGTTGGATGGCGACGGCATTGCTAAAAGTCACCCCCCAATGTGCAAACTGGTGTTCTACTACTTCAAAGCATTTCAAGTCTTCTAAAGCTACGCGGACGATCGCAGGTACCGTTGTGGCGCGCGATCGCACATCTGAAGCCGCGCCTGAGCGTTCTGGAGTGGCGACCAAAGACTTTTTGCTGTTTAAATCCATGCTTCGATAGGCTGTGTCAAATTCTGCAAACCCGTCTGATTGAAGACTTTTCGCATCAACCATAAAACCCTCGCGATCCCTTTTTCTGAGCAGTTGCATTTTAGTAGACCTCCCTGAGATTAGTTGTTTCTTCTGTTTTGGAATTGATAACGGCGATGCCAGTGATTGCCAAACTTGCAATTAGGAATCGAAACCCCATCGCCCGCCATCCAACAAAGACTTTCGACCTCAAAAGCCACTGCTCCGCAAAATATCGTGATTAATGATTTGTGATTGGCGAGCGTCGGCCAACCTGCCGCCTGCCTGAAAGCGAGTTCTAATAGTCCTCCTTTCCGAGCGCCTGCTTTCGGGGTTGGCGAACAGACTCTATTTTGTTGAGGGGTCTCACCCATCATTTTGCTATTATCTCCGATCGGCGCTAGTTTGCAAGGGTAAGGATAACTACACAGCCGAATTGCCCAAATCGCAAAACTTACTTGCTGTCTGTAGTTTCACGCTTCACCTGTACTAAAATAGATTTAAATCATTACTCAATCTTTACAAAAACGCCACCAGCTTTGCAAGTTTTTTAAACAAAGACGGGGCGATGGAAAAGAATCTAAAATATAACAGCGATTAAGGTTAGTTTATGCTTGTACCCCTCGGCTTCGGTCAGCGATCAATAGTTACTTCTCTCGGCAGAATGGTCTACTACACTGCTGAAAAAATGCCTTGGATGGGGTTGCCGACCTCAACTTCGGAAAATAAGAATAAGCCGAACTTAGTATTTTTTCACGGTTTTGGCGGCGGGTCGAGTGCCTACGAATGGTCGAAAGTTTATCCGGCTTTTGCGGCAGAATATCGAATTTTAGCACCGGATTTAATCGGTTGGGGGCGATCGGAACATCCGGCAAGAAATTATCAGGTTCAAGATTATATCACAACTTTGATCGAATTTCTCGAAAAAACTTGCGACAGTCCGACAGAGGTGATTGCTTCTTCGCTAACAGGGGCGATCGCGATTCGAGCTGCGATCGCACGGCCGGATCTCTTCAAATCCCTAATTTTGACCATACCCAGCGGTTTGTCGGACTTCGGACAAGATTACGGCAGCAGTTTCTTCGCTAAGCTAGTCAACACGCCGATATTAGATCGCTTGCTCTACAGTACCGGAATCGCCACAGACGGCGGCATCCGTAGCTTCCTAGAACAACGCCAATTTGCCGATTCGCGTCGCGTTTACCAAGAAATTGTTGATGCTTACCTCCAATCTGCTTTGGAACCAAATGCAGAATATGCCGCCCTGTCTTTTGTGCGGGGAGATTTGTGCTTTGACTTGTCGCTGTACATCACTCAGCTAACAACGCCGACAGCGATTATTTGGGGAGAAAAATCGCAGTTTACCGGGCCCGATATCGGCCAGCGGTTGGCAAATCTCAACCCCGAAGCAATCAAAGTTTTTCAACCTCTGGAAAACGTAGGTTTGACTCCGCAGTTAGAAATTCCCGCTGTTACGATTGGCTTACTTCGGCAATACTTAAAATTGCTTTCGGAAGGGTAAAGAAGGAAGAAGGAAGAAGGAAGAAGCAAGAAGGAAGAAGCAAGAAGGAAGAAGGAATATGAATTCCCTCTTCCCCCTTCCCCATTAGCAATGACTAATGACTAATGACTAATGACTACTGACTACTGACTACTGACTACTGACTACTGACTACTAATTATTCTTTTACTCGCACGTCGATGACGCTGGCGTTGAAAATGTACTTGTTACCTTCAAGCTCTAGCGTGGTGCCAATTTTGACTTTCGTATTACCTAAAACCGGGCCATTTTCAGTAAGTTGACCTTTTCCCTCTAAGGTAAACATCATATTTTTGCTGAAAGCTTCTTCTTCTCTTGGATCGGGGAGAGCTTTCAGAGTGCCGTTGGGCTGAGGAACTGCTAGGGTTCTGGTGAGAGTTTTGACAGATTTGATGGTAATCTGACCGGAGGGTTGATTGCGGATCACCACATTGATTTTATCACCTGTTTTGAACAAATCTTGAACGTTTGTTCCTTTGAGACCGATCGCAATTGCATCAATTTCTACAGGTTTGACACTGGTGCCGACTTGGGCGACGGAACCGCCAGAAGTGCCGGGAAAGAAAAAGATTCCGATTGCAACTAGCAGTACGATCAGAGCCGCACCTACGTCTAGAATGCTGAGTTTGCCGAACAGTCGGCCTTGAGAATCCAAAATTTTCATAATCGCCTATTATACTGATAGCGACAGGAGTATGTTTACAAGCTCAGGACTTACCCAGACATCGATGAAAAACAGATGCTGCTATTGCTGAGCTACCGCTGGCAATGACATACTTTATTGATGCGTAAGTCATGAAGCTAAAAGATATTACCACAACGATCGCCCAAAATCCGCATGACTGGGGCACTTAACCCAGAAGGGAGTTGACAGCGGTTGGTTGGCCTTGGCTCGATCGCCCATAAGCTGGTGGCGCCGTTAAAAATTGACAAAAAGCTAGAATAGCAACTAAGCAGCCTCAAATTACGTCTGCCTATTTAGTGACTTTTCGAGTTTTTCCTACAATTTTATCTAACTTCTGGCACCTATCACTCATGTTAAAAAGTTTTTGGTTGACTTGCCGGCATACTTGTGGCCGGGGGATTTATCTGTTTCTGTCCCTGATTGTGGCTGCGGGTATCTGGGTGGTTTCCCCGGAACCCACTCAAGCATTTTCTTTGCCTGAACTAATTTTTCGCGGCATTCAAGTTATTCAATTGTCGAATATGTCCGATCGCCAAGAGGTGACTATTGGCCGACAAATTAATCAGCAGTTAACGAACAGCGAGTTTAAGATTGACCGAGATCGCGACACTACAGAATATATCAACCGCATCGGTCAACGACTCGCTCAAGAAAGCACTCGCCCAAATATTCCTTATACTTTTCAAGTGATTGACGACGACAATATTAATGCTTTTGCGACAATGGGCGGTTTTGTTTATGTGAATAAAGGTTTGATGACGGCGGCGGACAATGAGGCAGAATTAGCAAGTGTGATCGCCCACGAAATCGCTCACATTAATGCTCGCCACGCAATTAAACAAATGCGTCAAATGGCCATAGCTTCTGGTGTAGCTTCGGCGACAGGGCTCGATCGATCTCAGGCGGTTCAGATTGGGGTGGAATTGGCTTTGCGGCGCCCCCACAGTCGCCAAGCTGAGTATGAGGCGGATCAGTTGGGATTGCAAACTATGGGGCGAGCGGGCTACGCTCAATCTGGGATGGTTGATTTTATGAAAAAGTTGCTCAATAAGCCTTCTCCTCCGAGCATTTTGAGCACTCACCCGGCAACTGGCGATCGCATTGCTGCTATTTCGCAGGCTATAGATCCAGATCTTGCTAGCGGTGAAGGTTTAGATAATGAGGATTACAGGCTAGAGATCCGCAGACTTTTAGGTTCGTAGCAAAGGTAAATCTATCAGGCACTCTCTTCTTTTAGACCTCTTACAGAAATAGCTGGGACGGGCAAGATGCCCATCCCACAAAAAGTTTTTTCTATTGTGGGATGGGCATTTTGCCCGTCCGAAACTTTGCTTAAAAGGACTTTTGCAAGAAGTATTTTCTCTTCTCTTCCCTTCTCTTTTCTTACTTCGCGATCTTCGCGTCTTCGCGGTTCGTTAAAAAATAAATCCAGTTACTAGGGTAAGTCAGCAGCAAATTAATTTCGATTTAATAGATCGGACTTAAGCTGACATACCCTACAACTAAAACTTGATTTAACACTCCTGTGGAACAACAGAATCGATCGCAGGTTCCGGGGGTGCAATCGGCTGCGGCTTCAATTGCCGAACAACTTCGTCAAACGGCAAAATTCGGACTTGATGGTTAAATACATTTACTTGATAAACTCTGCGGTAGCTGAGATCAAATCCTGTCAGCCAGCCGCTTTTGGGATGATAAGCACCCGTGTCAATATCCAACCACCCTTCGCCCCTGACTAATTCGCCCGGTCTAACCCCATGAAAGGTAAAGGTGATCGTGTGACCGGTGATAATTAATTTATTGGGAAAATAGGGTTTCGACATGGTGTGAAATTCCCTGCGAATCCAACACAGTTGTTCGATCGACTGTTCATCGATCGACAGATGGGGGTCAACGCCCGCGTGAACCAGCCAGATGTCCCCTAAGTCCCGGTACGTAGGGAGCGATCGCAGCCACTCTAAGTGTTTGTACGGCATCATCCCTGTATCTCTGTAGCTTGCTACTGTCGCATCGCCGCCACTGTAGAGCCAAGATTGCCACGCTCGCATATCCATCGGCGTCCCCGACAAAGCCTCCAGCATCAGTTGTTCGTGGTTGCCCAACAGAGTTTGGTAGGGGCTTTGCTGCACAAAATCTAATACCTGAGCGCTTTTGGGGCCACGATCGATTAAGTCTCCTAAAAAATAGACGCGATCGTCCAAGCCGGGGGCAAGTGCCTCTAGCAGGGTCATTAAGCCGTCGTAATGCCCGTGTACGTCCCCGATAACAATGCGCCGGTGCTCCATTGTGTTTATCCGCTTCCCTGACTCAAAAGCCCCATCTCTAGCTTATAGCATCTGATTTTGCTGTTATTTGCCTGCCCTCTTTTACGGGGGAGGGGTGTCACCCATTATACTGCTTTTTATAAAGATTCTGTAAAGCTCACCAGTAGCTGTTTGCGTAGCTACTGATAGAAACACAGGCAAGCTGCTAATTCTGCTTCTGCAACTGCTGTTACTGAGGCAAAGCTTTGAGTTATTTCACTCTTTAGGGTGCATCAGCGATTAGCCGACGGATTAAGTCGAAAATAATCCTAGCTGACACACCGTAAAATACGATCGAGCCTTAACAATGGTCACTGAGTCAAAGCTTTGAGAAATGTCTGGAGTTCTGCCAAAAAACCTTTCTTTTTTAAGGGTTTGGCAGGTGTGGTGGAGTCAGGATCGGCGCTTGGGAGAGAACCGGCTAAAATCCGCTCTAAATCGTCTCCGACAGGTTTTTGGGCGGTTTCAGAAATTAGTTCGTATTCGTCGTTTGTTTCCAGCCACACTTGCCAGGATTGGGGGTAGCAGCGGAATAAAGCCGCAGTGTCTAGGGGTCTGATATAGTAGCAGGATTCAATTTTGCTGAGGAATCGATCGCGCAATTGGCGGCCCGCATAGCCTATACCTATGGTGGCAACATCTTCCAGGCGGGGGTTGAGTAGAATTACTGGGCGACCTGCCGCAGCTATATAAATTTTTTCGACTTGGGCAACTTCTACGGCTGCTGGATTGATCAAAAGGAAAAGTTGATCTTCCGGTGCTATTTTATCTTCAACAGGGGTGCGACTACTACCCAAATCAGTGACTTTAAACGGTGTTTCTCCCCAGTCGCGGCGCGCGAGGGCTGCCGCACCGGTGTCGGGAAAAAAGACTTTTACTCCGGGGTAGATTTCCTCAAATTCTGGGAGAAATTGTAAGGTGATAGACTGTGCTTGCAGGGCGATTTCTGGAAATACTAATTCGACTTGCAGTAGAGTTTTGCCGTCCGAGAGGGCAGCGGCGGTGGCAATGCGGGATTGGGCGATTGCCTCGTTGAGATCCTTGGGCAGTTCTGTCATTAATCTTATTGTTTTTACTCGACTTCTCTCTATCTAATTTTACCTGAGATATTGCACCATTCTCAATTACCTGTTCTTGAGCATGGTGCAAGATGTAAGTTTTACCGCCTCAAGCAACAAAAGCTAACACCGACACAGGCGAGCCAGAACCTCCCAAAAGGCGCAATATTCCGATAACTAAAGTGATGTCAGCCGCAGGTAACAAGTCGAGATTTGCCAGATTTTCCAGCACTATTCGCTGCTTTTCCAATACCAATCTGTTAACCGCAAAACTTTCATCTTGCCCGGTATCGACTCCGTGAGTGTCGGTTCCAACTCCCGCAATAGAGCGTTCTTCTAGCAAAAATTGAGTTGCTGCTTTGCTAAATCCGGGAAAGTGGCAAATTCCGCGATCGTCTCGGTTGAAAAATGCTCCCTGATTATCCCATTTTTCTTGCCAGCCAGTATACAATAAAACTAGATTTCCAGGTTCTATAAGTTTGTGCTGCCGTTCCCAATTTAATACATCGTCTATGGTTAAAGTGTAATCTGGATTGGCAAGACTTTGCTCTCGGATATTGATCGCAATTGCCGGCACAACGAGCGACTGCGGGGAATAATTATCAATGCTGGCGCCTCCTACATAAAAGCTGTTGGGTGCGTTGATGTGAGTGCCGCTGTGTTCTCCCATCGATAATTTTCGCAGGAAATACCCGTCTGTTTCTATTTGAGCTACTGTGGTAATTTCTGTCGCTGGATCTCCTGGCCAAATGGGAATATTTGGGTGAATTGCATGGGTTAAGTCTACAATTTTGCTGTAGGCGATAGTTTTTAAGTTATTTGACTTAAAGTTGTTTGTCATCAGGTTAAATATATCTATTATTTATTAAACACAGTTGAGTTTTTTACCTTCTGCGAACTCAATCTAAAATCTAAAATCTAAAATTCGATTAGTCGATCGAGCGTTGCTTCCATCACATCCTTGGTTTGCCCGGAAACAGTATACACCAAAGCTTCTCGATAAACTCTCCCGGCGGGGTGTAGCACACCGTTAGCAGCACCGCTAGAAACTGCAACCGCCGCGTGCCCGCAACGCACCGCTAAATCAATGGCTTGAGCTCGCAGCGCTAATTGTTCTGCTTTCGAGCTATGTTGAGATTGTGAGAAATTCTGTTTTAGCCGATCGAGCTTTTGCTCTAGTTTTTGGCAAGCTGCCGTTATAAAAGGTGAATTCTTAGCAGCCGCTGCTGCTGCAATTACATCCAATCCGGCTCGAATACAGCCAAAAGTAGCCGGAACAAAATTCAGTATATTTTTGCTGTCGTTTTCCGAAATCCAGCCGACAGGTTTAATTGAAATTATTTCCGATTCATCCAGCAACCAATTATCGAGAGTTGCTGTCACAGTATTAGTCGAGTTCATGGCAATTAACTGCAGGATTTCGCTACAAGCTATTTTACCCGATTCGCGTTCAATATTGGCAAAAGGCACTAAACCGAAAACAGCGCGTTCGTCAGGAAGTACCGCAGCTACAATAAACTTTTGAAACAAGCGAAAACCTGTTACCCAAGGAACTTTTCCTAACAGTAAATAGCCCGATTTTGTGGGAGTTGCGGTGACAGCCGGATCGCCCGATCGCCTTAAATGCGAAAACCCAATACCCAACCGTAACTCTTTTTGGGCGATCGCGGGCAAGTATCTGCTTTTTAGCATTTCATTGTCGCTGTTGGCAAGCATCGCAGTTGCGCTGTGGTGCTGAGTTTGCAGGAAAGACAAAGCGCCGGAATATCGAGCCGTCAATTCCTGATATTTGTAAAAAATCTCCGGTGCAACTTCGGCACCGCCCCATTTGTGGGGAACTCGCAACGCTAAGAGCGATCGATCTTCCAATCCCGCAACTGCTGTTTTCAGGGCTTCGGAGTCGCTGTCGATAATTTCCGCGTGGGGTGAAACGCACTTTTGTAGGTAAGTTTCTGTGCTGTTGAGAATATCTTGGGAATCCATTTTTTATAATTATTTTATAGTGAGTTTTACCTTATTTGGGAAAGTTTCATTTCCCACGGATAGGGAGCTATAAAAACCCAGTTACTACGATTTTTGCGACAACTCACGAAAAATCTACGAAGCAACCGGATTTATGAGGTAATTTTATAGTAATTTTTAGTCAAACTTGTGTGGGGCGGAAATTAAACCTCGCCCCCAAACTAATTTATTTCCACACTTTCCAAGGAGCCTTCCCTTCATCCCAAAGTTCGTTTAAATACTTGTACTCTCGAAAAGTATCCATCGCAAAGAAGAACCCCTCATGACGGTAAGCCATCAACTCTCCGTCTGCCGCCAAACGCTGCATCGGCTCTTGTTCTAAAATACAATCATCTCCCCCCAAATACTCAAATACCCGGCGGTTAAATATCATATATCCAACACTGATCCAGCCGTCGATTTGAGGTTTTTCAGTAAATTGAACTACGCTGCTATCGCTGTCTACCTCCAAAATTCCAAAGCGAGAAATCGGACGAAATGTAGTGACAGTGGCCAGCTTCCCGTGAGATTTGTGAAAATCCATCAAGGCGTCAATATCGACATCAGCTACTCCATCGCCGTATGTCACCATGAAATTCTCGCGATCGATATATTTTTCGATCCGTTTTACCCGCCCTCCTGTCATGCTTGCGGCGCCAGTTTCAGCTAGTGTCACTTTAAAATCTTGTTCGAGATGTTCCTCGTGATAAGTGATGGTATTTTGGCGTCCCAGACAGATAGTAAAGTCATTATTCATGGCTTCATAATTGAGGAAATATTCCTTAATCATGTTGCCGCGATAGCCCAAGCACACAATAAAGTTTTGGAAACCATAGTGTGCATAGATCTTCATGATGTGCCAAATAATTGGATGGCCTCCCACCTCAACTAAGGGTTTGGGACGAAATTCTGTTTCTTCTCTGAGACGAGTACCGAGACCGCCAGCTAGGATAACTACTTGCATTTTGTCACATTTTTAAAGATGATAAATTAATTTATCATCAATCATCAGGATTTTTTTCAAAGAATTATTAACATTTTCTCATAGTGAGTGAAGCTTTGTAAACTGCAGAAATCACGAACTCTTATAAATAATTCTAGGGTGCGCGCGACCGCACCGTATATTTAAATGCTGCGCGCAATTTCTAACTAACAGTAGGGTGGGTACTGCGGACAGTATATTTGGCTACAGCGCAATTTTTAACTATTAAGAGTCGATTAATAAATAGACAAAAGAACAGCAAATACCTATTATAAATATAAGAAATAGATTCAACAGCAATGAAAAATCAACTCGATCGCCTAAAAAAGTTTTTAGGTATCCTCTGTGCGATCGCCTCAATAATTATATTATTCCAATCGGCTATACCTGGTGTTTACGCCACGGTTGTTGTACCGGAAGGATCAACTATAGCACAAACCACCCTAGCTTTTGTGCCGAACATACCGGGCGGCGGATTAGACTTTCACGAATCAGCAGGAGGACACACTTTAGAAAGACACGTTGGTAAAACAGAAGCAGAACTAGCACAGCGACTCGCAAGCGAAACGAGAATTTCTGCAGCATCTTCTTTTACTGATCGTTCCGTCGCCGAAGCGGCTATTGCAGAAGCAATGAACAGAAATCAAAGTGCGATCGACTCCTGGGTGAAAAGTCGAGGCAATCGTTATACGATCGACTACAACACCAACAGAATAATTGGCATTACTCTGCGTCGCCGCGCATCCAAAGCAACTTCAACATCTCGCCTGAGAATCGTCCTCCAGCGCAGTGCCAAATTACCTCCCGGATACTTTATTCTCACAGCCTATCCCCAATGATCAATCAATTTCCTCATTTAACCCAATTTTTCAGTTCCTACTTTCACCAAGACTGGCCATTAGAAGCTGACACTCCTAGCGATGTAGTGAACAACTACCGCAGCAGCGAACCGCCCGCAAGTGTTGAAGCTGCATCGCAAGAACTCAGCAAACTGCTCGAAATGCCGATCGCCCCAGCCGATTTAGAAGCATTCATCCTCGATGAATTAGGGTGTTACTACGATCCACAATCCGAAAATCAAACAGTCCGAGAGTGGTTGGAATCGGTGCAAAAATCTTTGAATAATCCTAGATAAAATCTATATATTTGTAGGGACACGGCACTGCCGTGTCCTCTATATAATTCTTATGCAACCGAAAACGATATCACTTGCTAACCGTCAATAAGTAGCCTTCGTGGACATTAAAATTAGGGATAACATACGCCAAGCTGCCGCTACCCACCGACAAACTTTCTTCTTTAACTGTGACAAGCTGTGGCACGGCTCCTTCTTGATTGTTGGGTATCTTTTCTAACTTTAGAGTGATTTTCTGACCCCTTTGAATACCTAGCTGCTCCAAATTTCCGAGGGTTAATGTTACCGTTGTTGCTGAGGAAAAATTGGGGTCGAAATAACCTAAAAGTATCTGTGCTTTACCTTCATGATTTGACTTGCTGGCTAAAGCGACAAGGCGATTGTTATTTGACCAACTCCGCACCCGCGAATTAACTCCGTCAGCATAAGCTTTGTAAGCCCACCAAGCTGCTCTTGGCTCAAAAGTATTAGGCGTGACCATCCCACTCAGCGTATTGTTGAAGCAATTGCTAACTTTATTTGGCCCTTTACTCTCCCAACAAGCTCTGCAAGCACCGTCAGCTTTTGCATACTCTAAGTTATACAAATAACCTAAGATTTCCCCCGGCTGGTACTGCGCTAAGTTCCCGACAATTTCGTTGACGTAAATTTTTTGCAATTTCAGTTCCTTGTAAGAAGGACTTTGCTGAAAATTGCGTTTAGCCTCAATTACGTGATCGTCAACAAATAAAATCATCGCGTCGTTAAGTTCGTGCCATGAGAGGAAATTAACTTCAAGTTTGTTAGCCTTGCAGTAATCCAAAAAAGCCGCGAGATATTCTTTGCTGTAGCGGCCGAGGCTTGGCCCGCCAATCATTGCTGACGGCCCCAATTCTTCCCGCAAGATTTTGTAAGCTCTTTTGTAAGTTTCAAAGAATTGTTCTCTGCTTCCGTTCCAAAATGGATCTTTCCAATCTGGTTCATTCCATACATCCCAAATAATTTTTTTGCCTTTATTTTGCTGGGCTAACTGTCGGATGAATGCTTCCCATGCAGGGTAGTTTTGATAGGGCCACCCATTGGGATTGCTACCGTAGCCCCACAAATCGCTGACTACTAACTGAAACTCGGCTCCGCTGGCGATTACTCGATCGTAAATATCGAGTCTCCCCGCCCGCCAAAGTTTGGGCTGCAAGGGTTTGATAGAACTATCCGGCGGTTTTGCGGTGTCGATTCCGTGCAGGATGCCGCTCATGGAAATTGTACCGGTGGCTGGCTGTCCAAAATCTACTGTAACGTTCGATCGCAGTTGGGCGATCGCTCTTGGCTGTCCCAAATAGGCTATTAACAGAACAGTGACAATAGCTAAACCAATTGGCAGCAGTTTACTAATACGTGGGAACTTGAATGTAAGTTGCATATTTTTTTGTAGTTGATGTTTGGTGGAATGGGCATCTAGCCCGTTCCTAATAAGGCTGCAAGAACTCAGTTTTAACGAACGTATGACAACACTTCAAAACCCTGTATTGATTCTATCACTTGTTGCCACGATCGGGAGTTAATCAGCTCGTTGGTATCGAACGGAACTCCTTTTTCCGCAGCAAAAATACCAAAATTTTTCACCCAATCAAAGATAGTTTCTGTGGTAAAATAAGGTGTGCAGGCCCAAGCAGATTGCAAATTATTCACCATCGCGGACATATCTCCCCGATCGTAAGCTTCCCAAGCTTTCCACACTAAATAATAGTATTTCAGCAGGCTATCCACTTGCTGTACCTGTTTTTTGAGTTTCGGACTAATAGATAAACTATCGCTCTCATCGTCACTTACAAATGCCTGCTCAATTATTTCTTCATATTCCCGAAGCATCCGTTCTTCTTTGAATAGTTCTTGGGCTCGCGCTTTGCACGATTGTCCTGCAAGCCTGCGCGCTTCGGGATTTTCTGCCCATATTTCGACCGTTTCTACCAACTCTTTTACTGTTCCTGCTGGATCGATTGTAGGATCGGGCAGTAGCTTTCCCGTGTCTCCCAATTCTTCGGGAATACCGCTGACGGCTGTGGCAATTACGGGCAATCCTTTCGCCATTGCTTCCATAATTGCTAGCGGCATTCCTTCTGCTTGGGAAGATAAAATAAAGATGTCGCTGGCGTCGAGCCAATCGGCAATATCCCAGCGCTGTCCTAAGAATTTCACCTGTTCTTCTACTCCTAATTGGCTCACAGTTGCTCTTAATTCAGGTTCCATATTGTCGTGAGTAGTAGACCCAGGCCCGGCCCAAACAAAGTAAATTTGCGACCAAATCGGACGATTTTTCAATTGGGCGATCGCCTGCAATTGATACTGATATCCTTTAATTGGAGTCAATCTCGCCGCCGTGAAACAAACAACAGCATCTTCGGGGATTCCTTGTTCTTGACGCAGGCGTTGGCGAGTTGAAAGATTCGGTGGCTCAAAATAACTATTTGGTCTGCCATAATAGATTACTTTGCCCCGTTCAAGACGTGCTTTAAATAGACTTTGGAACAAGTTTAAATTCTCGTGGGAAACTGCTACTGCTGCTTTGGCTACAATGTACTGGTAGGCAACTGCATCGAAATAGGGAATTTGATCGCCGCGATCGAAGGTCTCATAATTGCGATTGATATAACCCAGACTGATTATGTACGGTATATTTTGCTCGATCGCAACTTGTTTAGCTGCAAAGTTAGCCATCGGCCAGCCGTCACTAAATATAATTAAATCCGGTCGAGCTTGGGCGTAAATCTTTTGAGCATCATCTAAATTGTAAGCTATTCGCAAAAACTCTTTCATCGTGTCGAACTCTAGCCAAATATGTTCGATACCTAGCTGTTTTTGTTCGGTAATTAAAGGATTAGAAGCTTGACTTTGAACGCTGGTTACTCGGTAGCCATCAGCAGCTAATTTACACATCAGCGAGTGGTTAAACTGAGCCAAACCGCCGACTCCTGAGTCTTCTGTGTACAGGAGTACGTGCTTTGTCTGCTGCCGAGAAAGCGAACTGGCGGTCGATTGGAACTGATAAGGATTGTTTGCTGCGATCGCCACTATGTCTTGCCATTCCTGTAAATTGGTTAAGGCATAGGCATCAAAGTTGTAGCCGTACTGTTCCGAAACCCCCTTAAAAGTTTCCAGCCAATTAAAAACAGTTTCAGTGCCTGTCAAACGAGTGTAATACAAAGATTTTTCCAGACTTTCGACCATTTCTGGCAAATATCCGTTGCAGTACATCCGCCATGCTATCCATACTAAACACTTGTAACGTTCCGCGCGTTTCAAGTCGCGGATGTGCTGAGGCAAATCTGGCCTCGCAAAAAATTGCTCCATCAAAATTTCCGTATTTTTCATTAATTTGGAGCCGTTGGACATAAGATTGGTATCGTGCTGACGATAGCCCGTTAATATGTCTTTTAACCAAACTGACTTGCAGCCTTTTAAACCTAAACGTAGCACAAAATCTAAATCTTCGGTTGGCGGCAAGCGATGATCGAAACCGCCCAAGCGTTCCCACCACTCTCGCCGCAGCATCATGGCGCTGGGACGCACTGATTTGTATAAAACAAAGGCTTCTAAATCTAATTTTGGTTCTTCTTCCCAAGGCTTGACTCCATAGATACCTTCGTCGTTTTTGCCAACAATAACCCAACCTGTTTGCACCATATCTAATGTGGGGTCAGCGTCAAAGCAAGCTACTTGTTTTTCTAGTTTTTCTGGTAAGAAGAAGTCGTCAGCATCTAGAAAAGCTAAAAATTCGCCTTGTGCTAACTTACAAGCACGATTTCGAGCAATTGCTGCTCCTTGGTTATCTTGATAGATGTATTGAATTACATCGATGTAAGGTGACAAAACTTGTCGAGTGTTGTCTGTTGAGCCGTCGTCTACGACGATAATTTCCCAGTTTTGATAAGTCTGGCCCAGAACACTCTCTACGGCTCTGACAATGTAGCGCTCGCAGTTGTAAGCCGGGATGATGACACTGACGCGAACTTTTTTGGGAGTAATAATACTAGCCATTAACTGTTTCCATTCTGGTAATTTTCGGAGAGAATTTGCATCGATATTGCGGCCGTAGGTTTTAGCAATTTCAGTGATGCGCTTTACCCAATCTGCTATAGTTGCTGTTAGGGAGTACGGAGTATAATCCAAAGATTTTTGCAAATACTCAGTCATTTCTGCCGGATATCCGCTGTAGAAAAGTTGCCACGCCATCCATGTCAGAGCCTCATAAAAAGCCAGCTTTTCTAATTGGCGGATGTCCTCTGGTAAGTCGGCTCTACTGAAGAAACTTTGCTTTAATTTAATACAAAGGTTTGCTTGTTTTAGCGCTCTCTGGATGGACACATTTTGCCCGTGCTGGCGGTAGCATACTGTCACTTGAGGCAACCAAGCAGCTTCGCAGCCAGATAGTGCTAAACGCAAGATTAAGTCGGCATCATCTACTGAATCATACTGAGAATCAAAGCCACCGACTCGTTCCAGCCACTGCCGCGAAAACATCATGGCGCTGGGAAGTAGGGGCATATAAACAATCCAGGTTTTTAAGTCTAGCTGAGGCAAGTATTCCCAGGGTGTGACATCGAAAATACTTTCGCCTTGCTCTTTAACCATTCGCCAGCCACTATTAACAATTCCTAGTGATGGCTGAGCGTCAAATAACGCAACTTGTCCAGCTAACTTATCGGACAAGAAAAAGTCATCTTGATCTAAAAAAGCAATTAATTCACCTCTGGATTCTTGAATTCCTCGGTTTCTCGCGGCAGCTACTCCTTGGTTTTCCTGATAAACATAGCGAATTTTGTCAAAATAAGGCTGCAATGCTTGGCGGGTGTCGTCGGTTGAGCCGTCGTCTACGACGATAATTTCCCAGTTTTTATAGGTTTGGCTGATGACGCTTTCTACCGCTTGCGCGATGTAGCGAGATCCATTATATGCTGGAATAATTACACTTACTCGCGGTGTCAGATTTGCAATTGACATGAATTTTATCTGTGATAAGGAATGGTTCGGGGACGGATTCTGAAACGGATGTAATAGAGGTCAGGAAGAAGAAAGAAAGAAGAAGGAATTCTAATTTAAGAAGGTAAATATGGTATTTTAACCTGCAAAAAATACTGATTCAATACCCTGTACTTCCTGGACTAATTGTTGCCATTCTGCTGAATTAATTAGAGAATATGTATCTAAATTATGCCCTTTAGCTGAGGAAAAAATGCCAAAATATTCTACCCAGCTTAACAGCGTTTCTGTAGTCAAAAAAGGTGTGTACTTCAAAGATTTTTGAAGCGACTTCTGCATTACGCTTAGATCTTCTTGACAGTAAGCCTGCCAAGCATTCCATACTAAAGAGCTGTAGTTGACCAGGCTTTCTATTTTCGCCATTGACCTCTGCACCTCTTTTTGAGTAATAAATGGATCTGTTTGACGATCATCGCAAACTAAAGCTTTTTCGATCGCCTCCATCGACTCTGCCAACATCCGTTCCTCTTTAAACACTTGCTCGGCCCGCTGCTTGCAAGCTTGACCGATTTGATGGCGTAATTCTGGATTCATTGCCCAAGCTTCTACAGTTTGCGCCAATTCCCTCGCGGTTCCCTCTGGATCGGTATTCGGATCTGGCAACAATTTCCCAGTCTCGGCAAGCCCTTCAGGAATGCCGCCTACAGCCGTTGCAACTACCGGCAATCCCTTAGCCATCGCTTCCATAACTGCAAGAGAAGGCGCTGCATCTGCTACAGAAGTCAAAATGAATATGTCACTAGCATCCAGCCAATCTAGGATATCCCAGCGCTGTCCGATCGCCTTCACGCGATCGCTCACCCCTAACTCTTTAATAGTTTGCCTCAATTCTATTTCTACATTATCAGCGCTTCCCTCACCCGTTCCTGCCCAGACAAAATACAATTTAGACCACACAGGAGACTGCTGCAACTGCTTGATTGCTTCGATCTGATATCGGTGTCCTTTAATCGATGCCAATCGAGCCGATGTGAAACAGACAATCGCATCTTCAGGAATTCCTATTTCTTGTCGCAGGCGTTGACGAGCCGCAGCATTAGGAGGTGCAAAATATTCAGGAGAACGCCCCAAGTAAATCACTTGTCCTCGCTCTTTCGGCAACTTGAAATGTTGGCACAATAAATTCAAATGTTCGTAAGCGCCAACAATCAATGCTCTAGCTTGCAGGCAGTGGTAGAGCACTCCTTCTACATAAGGCACTACATCCCCGCAGGCAAAAGTTGCGTGTTCTGGCATAACTAATCCCATCACCATCATGTATGGTATTCCCATTTCAATAACTACCTGTTTAGCTGCAAAATTGGAAAATGGCCAACCATCGCTAAAAATAATCATATCCGGTTGATTGCTAGCAAAAAGCTCTCGTGCATCCTGAGTATTTCTTAACACCCGCTGTAAATCTTTATGGCCACTAAAATCCAGCCACAAGTGCTCTATACCTAACTCTCGTTCTCGCTCAAGCAAGGGGCTAGAATATTTGGTTTGCACGCAAGTGACTCGATACCCTAATAAGGCTAACTGACAGAGAATGGCATGATTGTATTGCGCTAATCCTCCCACACCCGGATCGTCGGTGTTGTAGAGTAGAATGTGGGCTTGCCTTTTTGAAGGTGTGGGAATAGAACTCTGTTGAGATTGGGGTGGATTAGTCATCACCATCAAAATTATCTCTTGCCATTGGGCTAAGTTACTCAGCGAATAAGCGTCAAAGTTTTCACCATATTCTTCAGAAGCCATCTGAAAACTTTCCAGCCAATTCAAGACTGTTTTTGTGGGCGAAAAAGGCGTATATTGCAATGACTCTTCTAAACACTGGGCCATCTCTGTTAGATGACCGTCGCGATACATCCGCCATGCCAGCCACTTTAAGCATTGATAGCGTTCTGAGTTTTTTAACTGCCGGATTGACTGAGGCAAATCGGGTCGAGCGAAGAATTTTTTCATCACAATTTCTATATCCTTCATTACGCGAAAACCGCTTGACATGAGATTAGAATTGTGCTGGCGATAACAGGTAAGTGTCTCTTCTAACCAAACTGCTTTGCACCCCTTTAAAGCTAAACGCAAGGCAAAGTCTAAATCTTCTGCTAGTGGCAACTGAGAATCGAAACCGCCCAATTTTTCCCACCACTTTCGGCGCAGCATCATCGCACTCGGTCGCACGCATTTATATAGAATAAAGCTTTCTAAATCTAATTTAGATGCTTGCTGCCAAGGCTTGACAGCAGAAATCTCTCGCCCGGTTTCATCGACGATAACCCAACCTGTTTGCACCATATCTAAGGTGGGTTCAGCGTCAAAGCAAGCTAGTTGTTTCTCTAGCTTTGATGGTAGGAAATAGTCATCGGCATCGAGAAAGGCTAAAAACTCGCCTTGCGCTAGTTGGCAAGCAATATTTCGGGCGGCTGCTACTCCTTGATTTTCCTGGTATATGTAGCGAATTCTGTCAAAATAAGGCTGCAATACTTGCTGCGTGCGATCTGTGGAACCATCGTCTACAACTATAATCTCCAAATTAGTAAAAGTTTGACCTAGGGCGCTTTCCACCGCTTGTACGATGTAGCGATCGCCATTATATACAGGTATAATTACGCTTAATTGCGGTGTTTGAGTAGCTGTTGACATTATTTAGCTCGCTGTTAACCTATGATTATCTAGTTTAGATTAATGTGGCGGACATTCATTATTATTCTCTGTTCGGTTGCTCTACTTACAAAAACTTGAACTTTGGCAAAGTGTAGCATATAATTTTACATGGAATGATAACTCAAAAGGAAAATAAAAAATGAATTCGGAAACGGCGCAGGTGAATTTTCAGCAACAGGCAGAACTTTATTTAGCTACAGGCAACTTCGATCGGGCGATCGCACTTTGCCAACAAGTTTTGGCATCTGAACCCAACTCTGCAGAGACTTGCAAGACCTTGGGGAAAGCGCTGCAAGCTCAGGGTAAACTAGAAGACGCAAGGTATTGGTATAAAGTTGCGATCGCCCACCAACCGGATTTTGCCGAAGCTTTTGCTAACCTCGGCACTCTCTCCGCTACTTTGGAACAGTGGCAAGAGGCGATCGCCTGTTACCAAAAAGCCATCTCCCTGCAACCAAACTTTGCAGGATTTTACCGTAATTTGAGCCGGATATTTACCCAAGTCGGTCAAGCTGAAGAAGCAGCAGACTGTTGGTATCAAGCACTAATCGTGGAACCGATAGAAATAGCAGAAGAATATCTCGATTTAGGTAATACTTTGCTTGCCCAAAATAAGCCAGATAAAGCGCTGACTTGTTACCACCGCACGATTTATTTAAACCCCAGCTTTTGCGAAGCTTATTGCAAAATAGCCGAAGCGGCTAGCGAGCTAAAGCAGTGGGACGAAGCTATCGTTAACTACCGCAAAGCTATTCAACTCCAGCCGGAGATTTCGGAGTTTCATTACAAATTAGGCAATGTTTTGCAAGCTAAGGAACTCTGGCGCGAAGCGGAGGCTGCCTACCGAAAAAGTATTGATTTAAATCCCAATTCTTTTTTGTCATACTACAACTTAGGCAGCGTGCTGCTCAATTTAGAAAAATGGGAAGAAGCTGCGATAGCCTACCGCACGGCTGTTGAAATTAACCCGGGTTTTTCTTGGTCTTACTACAGCATCGGTGCAGCTTGCGATCGATTAGAAGAATGGTCTGAATCCGCCGCAGCTTACCAGCACGCTACTGAAGTAGACCCAAATTTTTTCGCAGCTTTTCACAAGTTAGGAGATGCACTTTTTAAGCTAGAAAAGTGGTCAGAAGCTGAGGCTGCATACGAACGGGCGATCGCACTAAATGCAGATTTATTTTGGTCTCATTATAACTTAGCTTTGACTTTAGTTAAACTTCAAAAGTTTGCAGGCGCAACACTCGCTTATCGGCGGGCGATCGCAGTCGATCCAGAATTCTCTTGGACTTACCACAATTTAGGAGAAGTGCTGTTAAAAACCCAACAGTGGAAAGCCGCAGCTACCGCTTACCAACGTGCTATAGAACTTAATCCCACTATTTCTTGGTCTTATTACAATTTAGGCGATGCTTTTAGTGAAAGTCACGCATGGAACGATGCTGTTTCCGCCTACCTTTGTGCGATTCAAATCGAGCCGTCTCTACCGGGAATTTACATAAAATTAGGTGCGGCTCTAATTAAAAGAACTCCGGTAGATTCAGATGTAGCAACTAGCTATTATCACCACGAAATGCAGCCGCCGCACGCTCCTGAATTTTACTGCGAAATCGCTCAAAAGTTTGCTGAGAGCGATCGGCTTAACGAAGCCATAATGTTGTACTTGATGGCATTAGAAATTAGACCAAAAGATCCAGAAATATCCCCAAAATTAGAGGAGATTTTAGAAAAACAGCGTCAAACAGGGGAATCTACTCTATTATTAGAGTTAGAGGCTAAGGATATTCGCGATCGCTACATTGCCCGAGTAGTCAAAGGCAAGACTTTTGCAGAAGTCGGCGGCTTGTGGGGAACTGTCAGCGAAAAAGTATCCGTAGCTAGCAAATACGGTGCAGTTTCTCTGACAATGATTGATGCCATGCCGGCATCCCTTAACTGGTGGCAAGATTTTCACGATCGGATGACAAGTTTAAATATTGCTAATTATCACTGTATCAATCAAGATATCACTCAGATTCAACTTGCAGACATTGGCGAACCTTACGATGTAGTTCACTGTGCAGGAGTTTTGTACCATCACCCCCATCCGTTGCAGATTTTAGTTGCCTTGCGTCAGATAACTCGCGAGCATTTAGTTTTCACTTCAGCTATTACCCAAGAAGTTATAGAGAATGAGTTAGGACGCTATGAACTTCCCCCTTCTGGAGTAATGTTTATTCCCGCTTTGGACGACGCCGAACGAGCTATTTTAACAGCTTATTGGCAGCTATACATCAACAACAACCCACTTATAGGGATAACTGAGAAAGCAGTTTTTGACATGAACAATTTTGCGGCGTGCTGGTGGCTGCCTACAGCTACTGCTTTAGAAGCTATGTGCGAAGTCGCGGGATTTAAAGTTTTAGACAAAGGATTGACTTGGAGCAATAATGCTCTGACTCTGCTGCTGGGGATTTGAGGATTGCTAAACGAATAATAAGAGGACTTGCTTGTGCACAAACGGCTAAACACCCGGTTTATGAGCGGATTCCTCGTTTTCTTTCCCCAATATTCCTACTAGAAACCGGGTGTTTTCCGTAAGTCCTAAATAAAATAGCTGCCAACATTTTTTGTGAATAAAACAGGAACTGGGAAATAATCAATGAACAATCAGCAACCAGGGACGCCGTTAGGAAACATTTTAGTAGTAGACGATACAGCAGAAAACCTGCGTCTGTTGTCTACGATGTTGACTCAGAGGGGATACACCCCCCGCTGCGTGATTAACGGAAAAATGGCTTTGAGAGCCTGCAATTCTAATCCACCAGATTTGATTTTGCTCGACATAATGATGCCGGAAATGAACGGTTATGAAGTTTGTCAGCACTTGAAAGTAGAGCCTAAAACTCGCGAAATCCCGGTAATTTTTATCAGCGCTAAAGATGAAGTTTTTGACAAAGTAAACGCATTTGCTGTGGGAGCTGTTGACTATATCAGCAAGCCATTTCAGTTTGAAGAAGTGCTCGCCCGCATCGAAAGTCACCTTAGCCTGCGGAATTTACAAAAGCAGCTAAAAGAACAAAATATGCTGCTGCAAGAAGAAATCACGAGCCGCTTAGCAGTGGAAAAAACTCTTCAGGAAAAAAACCAAATCTTGCAACAAGAAATCAGCACCCGTCGCGCTGTTGAAAAAGCTCTGCAAGAGCAAAATTTGGTACTCCAACAAGAGATATCCCACCGCCAGCGCGCCGAATCTGCTTTATTAAAATCTAACCAAGAATTGGCGCGTTCAAATGCAGAACTAGAACAATTTGCTTATGTGGCTTCTCATGACTTGCAAGCGCCTTTAGCAACCATTGCTAGTTACGCTCAACTTTTAGAAAAACGCTACAAAGACCAACTCGACAGCCAAGGTAGTAAGTTTATCGGCAATATCGTTCAGGGTTGCACCCGAATGCAAACTTTAATTGACGATTTACTCGAATATTCGCGCGTTGGCCGGAGTCGGAAACCTTTTGAACTGACAGATTGCAATCATGCAGTCGAGCAAGCACTCGCGAACCTGCAAGGGGCAATCCGCGAGAATAAAGCCGTTGTCACCTACAGCGAATTACCAACGGTAATGGGGGATAGTTCTCAACTCGTACAGCTATTTCAAAATTTAGTCAGCAATGCGATTAAATATCGCCACGATGCACCGCCTGTGGTTCATATTGCCGCTTGTAAACAGGAGGAAAACTGGTTAATTTATGTCTCAGATAATGGAATTGGGATTGCTCCCCAGCATCAAAAACGTATCTTTCAAATTTTCCAGCGCTTGCACACTCAAAGAGAATATTCTGGGACAGGTATTGGTTTAGCAATTTGTCAAAAAATTGTGGAACTTCACGGCGGATGTATCTGGGTAAAATCGGAACCGGATCAAGGTTCAACTTTTTACTTTACTCTCGCTTAATTGAGACATAACTTCGGCCACAGCTATAAGCTATAAGGGAGGTAAAATTAATTACTTTCTATATTCTAAATCCTAACCTAGAAGATATAATCTAGAAGGTAATACTATTGAATATGGCCGATGAAAGCAGTAAAGAATTGGGAAAAATGTGACTATCGGGGTGTGGATATGGGCTATAGTTGCATTTTTTTAATTGGTATAAATGCCCAGTTATAATAAAAATTATTTTCCGTTGACAGTCTAGTTGGTGCGTGATATAATTTTAATTATTAAACAAAATTTTTGTAGCGCTTGCTTACCCTCCCTAATCTGACGGTCAATGTATGTGTACGTGCAATTGAATGACTGCCCTGAAAATAAAAGGTAGAATTCAAGTTAGTTTAACATTTTCTTGATTATTTTCTTGATTAATAAATATTATGAAAGCAGTTTTTAACTTAGCTTTGCCTCCTATCTGCTTTAAAGTTCTGTTAGTAGAAGACAACCCTCATGAAGCTGAGCTGATTGAAGATTTGCTGTCAGAAATAGGTGGCTCGCAGCGTATAGTGCTGACGAAAGTAGAGCGTCTCAGCGAAGCGCAGCAGCGATTGAATCAAGAAACTTTTGACATAATTTTATTAGACCTTTCATTGCCTGATAGTCTGGGAATCGAGACGGTAGCTCGGGTACAAGAGTACGGGGTAAATGTGCCGATCGTAGTTCTGACCGCCCAAAACGACGAAGAACTTGCCCTGCGGTTGATTGCGGTCGGCGTACAGGATTATTTGGTAAAAAGAAAAATTGACAGCGAACTGTTAATTCGATCGCTCCGTTACGCCATAGAACGCCAGAACAGTCAAGATGCTTTGCGAAAAAGTGAAGAAAAATATCGCTCGGTGGTGGAAAATTCCCTGATCGGCATTGCCATCATCGCTCCAATTATTGACAGCGAAATTCCTCTAAATTGCCACTGGATAGAAGTTAACGATGCCCTGTGCAATTTGCTGGGCTATGAGCGCTACGAACTCGTGCAAAAGAATTGGCTAGAGTTGACTCATCCAGAAGATTTGGAGGCTAATTGTGAAAATTTTTCTCAGATGTTAGCAGGTAGGCTCGACGGTTACATCTTAGACAAAAGGTGGCTCAGAAAAAACGGCGGAATAGTTCACACGCGAGTTTCCCGGCGCTGCATCCGTCGCCTGGATGGGTCTATCGACCGGATAATCGAAGTAGTGTTGGACGTGAGCGATCGCTACCGCTACGAAGCCAAACTGAAAGCGTCAGAAGAATTTTTAAACCACACCATAAATGCTACGCCAGACCCAATTTTCGTCAAAGATGAGCAACACCGCTGGATGATATTAAATGATGCTTTTTGTCAGTTGGTCGGCCAATCCCGGCAAGAACTGATCGGCAAATCAGATTATGACTTTTTTCCCCAATCAGAAGCTGCTGTTTTTTGGACAAAAGATGAAGAAGTATTGACAACTGGTATCTGCTTGGAAACCGAAGAAAAATTTACAGACTCGGCAGGGAAAGAACACATAATTTCTACAAAAAAAAGCGTCTTCCAAATAGCAGATGGTAGTAAAGTAATAGTCGGTACAATTAGAGATTTTACCGCATATAGGCAGCAACAAAAAGCCCTGGAACAAAGCGAAGCTCGCTTTCAAAAATTGGTAGCTAATCTGCCGGGAATAATTTATCAATTACGAATGTCAGCCACTGGAAAAATGTCTTTCCCCTACATCTCTTCAGGCAGCCGGCAACTCTACGAATTAGAGGCAGAAGCAATAGAGCAAAATGCGGAACTGATTTCCAGCGGAATTCACCCAGACGATCTCTTAGATTTAAAAGCATCGATCGCAATTTCAGCCACTACGCTGGAACCTTGGCAGCAGCAGTGGCGGCAGACTTTACCATCTGGAAAAGTTAAGTGGCTGCAAGGAGCTGCGAGACCAGAAAGGCTCACTAATGAGAGCAAATCTGGCAGCGCAGGCGATATTCTCTGGGACGGTTTAGTGATGGATATCACTGAATTAAAGCAGGCACAAACAGAGCGCGATCGTTTTTTTACCATATCCTTAGACTTGCTTTGTATTGTAGGTTTTGACGGTCATTTTAAACGTTTAAACCCAGCTTGGTCAACAGCTTTAGGCTACAGTATTAGTGAATTGTTTGCCAAGCCAATGATCGAATTTGTTCATCCAGACGATCGAAAAGCTACCGCAGCGGAAGGAGCCAAACTAATTGCGGGTTCGTCCAGTATCTCCTTTGAAAACCGCTACATCTGCAAAGACGGTTCTTACAAATACTTCCTGTGGACGGCATCGCCATTTAGCGAAGAAGGTTTAATCTACTCAGTCGGTCACGACATTACCTCTCGTAAACAAGCAGAGTCCCAACTCCAGCGACAATCAGTAGCAATGGCCGCTGCTTATGACGGCATCGCCATTTTTAATAACAATAAAGAATGTATTTATTCCAACGACGCTTATCTCAAAATGTACGGCTTGGCTAGCCCTAGCGAACTGTATGGGAAGCAATGGAAAATGCTCTACAGCAAAGCAGAAAATTTATTTTTTGAACTACAAATAATGCCGATGCTCCTGCAAAATGGGTACTGCAATATAGAAGCTATCGGTGAGCGCCGTGACGGTACTAAGTTCCCTCAAGAATTGTCGCTGACCATGCTTGTCGGTGGCGAAATAATTTCTATAGTCCGCGATATAACTAATAGAAAACAGGTAGAATCAGCCCTGCGATCGAGCCAGCGTCGCTACCAAACTTTAGCAGAAGCATCGCCAGTTTGCATATTCCATACCGATACCTTGGGAAATTGCCTTTATGTGAATAAACGGTGGAGCGAAATTACGGGATTAAACCCAGGAGTAGCAGCAGAAATAGGCTGGATGAATGCCATACACCCCGATGATGTCGAGCGAGTAAAAAATGAATGGCATCTAGCAATTTTTGAGAAAATTCCTTTTAAATCAGAATACCGCTTTCAGCGTCCAGACGGTCGGGTAATCTGGGTGATCGGTCAGGCAATTGCAGAAATCGGAGACAAGCAGGAAATTAAAGGCTATATCGGCACTATTACTGATATTAGCGATCGCAAACAAGCAGAATTAGATTTGCTGCGAGTTACTCAAGCGGTGGAAAGCACCAGCGATGCGATCGGCATTGCTGACTTGACAGGGCGATCGCTCTACCACAATCAAGCTTTTGTTCAACAGTACGGCTACACCGCAGAAGAACTAAACACAGCAGGCGGATTAACAGCAATTTACCCCCAAAGTAATGTGCTGCTAGAAATGTTTAAAACGATCCGTAAAGGCAAATCTTGGCAAGGCGAACTCAAAATCAACACTAAAAACAACAAACTGGTAACAACTTTATTTCGCGCCGACGCCATTAAAGATGAAACTGGTCATTTAATCGGGTTAGTGGGAGTAATTACCGACATCACCGAACGCAAACAAGCGGAGATCGCCCTGCAGCAGCAATTAAGGCGAGAACGGCTGGTAGTTGCCATGCTCGATCGCATTCGCTCCTCCCTAAACTTAGAAGAAGTCCTGACAACTGCTGTCGAACAAGTGCGGCAATTTTTGCAAACAGACCGCACAGTTATTTACCGCTTTAATCCCGACTGGAGCGGTATTGTAGTTGTCGAATCTGTAGCCAAAGATATAGTTTCGCTGCAAGATTTTGACTATTTGGATACGTGTTTTAGAGATAAATTTGTTGATATTTACCAGCAAGGAAATATTCGCGCTATAGAAGATATTTACGCGGAAAATATGAGTGAATGTCACATTAAATTCCTAGAAAAATTTGAAGTTAAAGCTAACTTAATAGTGCCAATTTTACAAGCACGAGAAAGCATTTCCCAAGTCCAACCGACGGCAGAAAATCAGCTCTGGGGACTCCTGATCGCTCACGATTGCAGTGGCCCCCGTTCCTGGGATTCCTCAGAAATAGAATCTCTCCGGCAATTGTGCGTGCAATTGGCGATCGCGATCCAGCAATCGACGCTATTTCAACAAGCAAAAACGGAAATTGTCGATCGCAAACTTGCAGAATCTGCCCTCCAACAAGCTGCATTAGCTGCTGAAAGCGCCAACCGCGCCAAAAGCGAATTTCTTGCGAATATGAGCCATGAACTACGCACGCCTTTAAACGGCGTTTTAGGTTACACTCAAATCCTCAAAACCGACAAAGACTTAAGCTCTGATCACCAAGAAAGTCTCAGCAATATTCAACAGTGCGGTCAACACCTGCTGATGTTAATCGACGATGTTTTAGATCTTTCCAAAATTGAAGCTAGAAAAATGGAACTCTACCCGGAAGAGTTAAATTTTCTAAATTTTACGAAAAACCTTGCTGATCTCTTTCAGATGCGGGCGTCTCAAAAAGAAATTTTATTCCATTACGAACAAGTCTCTCCCCTGCCTAGCGGCGTTCGTGTCGATCCAAAAAGATTGCGCCAAATTCTCATAAATTTACTCAGCAATGCCGTTAAATTTACTAACAGCGGCGGTGTGACTTTCAAAGTCGGCTATGTCGGCACAGGGGCCTGGAGTCGAGGGCAAGAAGAAAATTATGAGTTCTCGACTTTGAGTTCGGAACTGAAAGAAAATTATATGCGCTTCGCCCACAATCCGATCGCAGCCAAACACGCTTTAAAAATCCGCTTTCAAGTCGAGGATACCGGCATGGGAATAGACGAAAGCAAGTTAGAAGAAATATTTTTGCCATTCCACCAAGTAGGAGGCAATACGTTTGTTGAAGGTACAGGTCTCGGACTCTCGATTAGCCAGAAATTAGCGAAACTAATGGGTAGCGAAATTCGCGTGCACAGCACTTTGGGAAAAGGCAGCACTTTTTGGGTAGATTTAGAATTGCCAGCAGCTAAACGGTACTTAGAGGTGTCTCCTTTGCAGGAAAAACGCTGGCTTGTCGGTTTTGTTGGCAACAAGCAGAAAGTGCTAATCGTGGATGACAATCAACTGGATCGCGATTTGTTGTGCAGGCTGCTGCTGCGTTTGGGGTTTGAGGTTGCAGAGGCCCAAAACGGTCAAGAATGCCTCTGCAAAACAGTTGAATTTCAACCAGATATCATTTTAATGGACTTGCGGATGCCTGTAATGGATGGCTTAGAAACGGCAAGAAGACTGCGGCAGTTGCAGGAAGTAAAAGATGTTGTGTTAATCGCTATGTCAGCTAGCGTTTTCGAGGCTACGCAGCAAGATAGCATCCTCGCAGGGTACGATGCTTTTCTTCCCAAACCGATCGAAGCAAATCACTTTTTGGAACAGTTGCGCGTGCGTTTGGGACTAGAATGGATTTATGGGGAATCTTCGGAAAACAAAAAGCGCAAACATCCCAGTTTGTCACCAGCCTCTGATTTTCCTGCTTATTCTTCTCTGTTACCTGCAGCTTCTGAGTCGGTAGTAAAACTTTTGAAACTCGCAGCTATGGGCGACATTGAAGAAATTTTTGATGAGAGTGCTAAGCTGGAGAGTTTAGAACCTAATTTAATGCCGTTTGTCTCGAAGCTGCGCCAACTTGCTAAGGGATTTCAGCTCAAACAAATTCGGAATACTTTAAAGCAATATATCGATGGTCAGTAGTCAGTAGTCAGTGGTCAGTAGTCAGTAGTGATATCATGTGCGATCGCTCGATAGGACATGATATCACTCTAATAGCCAACCAAATAATTCTCCTACTGTCAGTTGCAATTCCCTGGCAAAAGATGGCATGGGCAATAACTGTTCCGGTTCGTCAAATACCTCCGTTGATTGAGTCGGCCGATATACAAAAACCGATCGCTCCTCTGGATCGATTAACCAACCCATTTGAGTTCCGTGCTTGAGACAATGTAAAATATTTTTAGTAACTTTAGTTTGGCTTTGGTCGGGGGAGAGGATTTCAATTGTCCAATCCGGGGCGCTCGCAAACACATTTGCCACACCACCATTTTCTTTACGGGGAATGCGCTCCCAAGTGAATACACTCACGTCTGGAACGATCGCTCGACCGCCAAAAATGCACCGTAGTTCGGGAAATGCTCGCGCCACCTTTTGAGGTTTGAGAGTAGCATTAGCAGCACTTGTCAACTCGCCTTGAATGACACTATGTTCTCCTTGAGGCATGGGTTTTTGAATGATTGCACCGTCAATGTACTCGCTGGCTGGTTTGGTTTCTGGCAACTTCAGAAACTCTTGGAGAGTCAAAGATTTTGGCAGGGTTTGTACCATCCGATTTTACCTATAAAATAGAGTTTCATCTGCTATTTTACCCAAAAGTCCCGGACTCGTGCGATCGGCGATCCACTTACTTCAACATCCGGCTATAGCACCTTGCATCCTGCGGCTAATCTTGCTTCTATATATTCAGAGACAGTTTTTGAGAGAGTTGGGATTGAAATTACTTTGCCTCAGTAACGGCCACGGAGAAGACGCGATCGCCCTTCGCATCTTGCAGGAACTGCAACAGCACCCGCATCCGCCAGAATTAGCCGTGTTTCCGCTAGTGGGTGAAGGGCAAGCTTTCGCTCAACTAGAAAACGCCCGCATCATCGGCCCGGTGCAGCGGATGCCTTCGGGCGGCTTTATTTACATGGACGGGAGGGAATTTTTGCGCGATGTCAAAGGCGGCCTGCTGCAGTTGACAATCGCTCAGTTTAAAGCCATCCGCGCTTGGGTGCGGACCCAACAACAGTCTGGGAATCAAGACGGCGTTATTTTAGCCTGCGGGGATATTGTACCGCTGCTGTTTGCTTGGCTCAGTGGCGCGCCCTATGCCTTTGTCGGTACTGCCAAGTCCGAGTATTATTTGCGGGACGAGGACGGGCTTCTGGCTCGCAAATCCAGGGTCTTTGGTGGGTGGAATTGGTCGCGATCGGTTTATTTGCCTTGGGAGCGCTGGTTGATGACTCGATCGCGCTGCCGGGCCGTTTTTGCCAGGGACGCGCTCACCGCCGAGACTTTACAAAAGCTGGGAATTCCCGCTTACAATCTCGGAAACCCGATGATGGACGGACTCGAACCGGAAAACCCCGCCGGTTTTTACGGCCCTGACGCAGAGTTTCGGGAAATCGAGCGATCGCTCATCATCACCTTACTCCCCGGTTCTCGAGCGCCGGAAGCCTATGCTAATTGGCTGCTAATAGTAGAGGCTGTAGCCGGAATTTTATCGCTGTTTGCCGATCGCAAATTGTTATTTTTCGGAGCCATTTCTCCCCAGTTAAACTTAGAAGCTTTGCGACCTAGTTTAGAATTTTTCGGCTGGCGACAAGACGGCGAAATTAGAACGCAGCGGCGAGAAGGAAGTATTTTGCGACCTCCTGTTTCTAGCGCTCAAGAAATGCAGAAAGAATCTCCTAATTTACTATTGCCCATGACATTTGTGCAGAGAAACGCCACGATGATTTTGACTCAGCAAAGTTTTAACGATTGTTTGTACGAAGCCGATTTAGCAATAGCAATGGCAGGTACGGCTACAGAACAATTTGTAGGTTTAGGAAAACCCGCGATCGCCATTCCCGGAAACGGCCCGCAATTTACTTTCGCTTTTGCAGAAGCTCAAAGTCGCCTGTTAGGCCCGTCATTAATTTTAGTCAAACATCCCGCCGAAGTTGCCGGCGCCGTGCAGTCTTTGCTCCGCGACCCCGACAGGTTGCAGCTAATCGCTGAAAATGGCTGGCGCCGCATGGGAGAACCCGGTGCAGCAGCCAGAATTGCCGAATGTTTAATTCAGCGGTTCGGCGGTGAATGCAGCAATTCTCAATTGCCTGCAATCGACTAGGGACAAAACAATGTTTTGTCCCTACCAAATATCTTTAATTCTACTTTTTAAACAAAAATCTCGTTGGCTAACTACTAACTTCCGTTGTCTGTAGTGAGGAATGCAAGTCCTCTGATTTTTATGAGGACTTGCATTCCGATGCTGCAAACCAATTTTATTGTGGTTGTTCGAGTAGGTGTGCAGGGCCGCGCACCTTACTAATAAGCTGTTCTGCCTTGAAATTGTATGTCAAAAAAAATCAAAGTCTTGTGGGGGGGGCGTCCCGCCCGCCCTGAATATACAATTTAAATGCGCGACAGCTTACACCACTTGCAGAAAAATTTAATTCGCCGTTTTTTCCGAAGATGGAACCCAGAAATTAGCTTGAGGAATTTTAAAATCAGACTTAACCAACACTCCCGGTTCTCGCTGCACAGGCAGCACATCTAAAGTATCCGTTTGCGCGCAATATTTTAAATCTTCAATAACACCTAAACCGAGGAGGCGCTGACCGTGGCTGGCCCTTTCCAACAATTCGTGCAACCTATCTTGCCAGTGCAAATAAAGAGCAATAGCCCCAAATACTTCATCGTTACCAGCAAAATCGCTCGCAGGAATACCGCTTTCTGCCAGGAGACTTTGGGCGATCGCACCAGCACAAACCGTATCTTCCAACGAATAACTCCCTTCCCAACCAGAACCCACAATCCAAATAGTTTCCGGTTTTTTATTTAACAAAAACTGCACCACAGATTTGCGGTTAATCAAAGCCGCCGTTAACACAGTTGCAGCAGCTTGCACTCGTTCCAAAGCGCGAGTACCGTTAGTTGTGCTGATAAAAATTCTCTTCCCAGTCACCTTTTCTGGCGTGCAGTCCAGCGGAGAATTTCCCATGTCAAATCCGTCAACTTTGCCGCCGCCGCGCTCTCCAGCGCGAATCCGCTTATCTGCAGGCCATTTTTCGCTCTCGGCCATTAGCTTACCTAAGTCGCTGAAAACTTGGACAGCTTCCGCCCCATTATTCAGGGCCGTTGCCATTGTCGTAGTCGCCCGCAGCACATCAACTGCGATCGCGCAAGCCGGCATTTTGTCGCCTGGCGTAAGTTCCGGGGTATGGTAAATAAAAAGCTTCACTTTTGGGCAACCTGCGATAAATCCTCATCAGTCATAATAATGGAAAATGGATGATAGAAAATAGAGTCGAGTCCTCAAAAGCAGAAAATATGTCAAAACAGTTAAATTCAAACCCCGCCCACGCCGCCATTACCGCACCAATTGGACTCCTGGCAGGTTTCACTTATCCTTTGCGAGCTTTCACGCTAATTTTGCAAACTCCCAAGCTGTGGACTTATGTATTAGTTCCCGTGGTGCTAAATTTTATAATTGGTATTGGTCTTTATTTAAGCTTGCTATTTCCCAGTTTGGCTAGGATAGACGTTTTGGTTGCCGATTTGTCCGTCCGATTTAATGCTTTAATTGCGAGTTTTCCAGCTTGGCTGAGCTTTCTTGGCGTGTTAACAGTCGCTTTCGGCTGGCTGCTGCGCGTACTCCTAGTGTCAGGACTTTTGCTGATAATTGGATTTTTGTTAGTGCAGTTTGGCGTGATTTTAGGTTCGCCCTGGTACGGCAAACTTTCCGAACAATTGGAACTGCTGCGGAACGGTCAATTGCCCGCAGAAGCACCAATGAATTTGGCGAGTAGTTTTGAGGATATTCAAAGGGCGATCGCCTTTGAACTGCGAAAACTACAAATTTTGTTGAGCGTCGGTATACCGCTGCTGCTGCTAAATTTCATTCCAGGAGTCGGCTCTATTCTTAGCAGTTTGGGTGGCGTAGCTTTGGGCGCGACTATTGTCTGTTTGGACTTTTTAGATGCACCTTTGGAGAGGCGGAGGCGACCTTTTCAGGAGAAGTTGGAGATCATTTGGGCGAGTTTGCCGGCCAGCGGGAGTTTTGGTTTGGTTTGTTTGGGTTTGGTAAGCATTCCGCTGTTGAATCTGTTGGCGATTCCGCTGTGTGTGACGGCGGGAACGTTATTTTTTTGCGATCGCATTTGGCCGGCGCGCTTTGCCCCAGAAGAAAGAAAGAGCGATCGAGAAACTAACATTACAACTTAAAAACTAGGGAGATGCTTCTTCCTTCGGCTGACTCTGGGAGTTAAGACCCAAAAACGGGCTTAACAACAGCCAGCTAATGAAGAAAAATGATGCTGTAAATAGCTGGACAATATCGATCGCCGACAAATATCCGTCAGATAATAGTGCAATAGTTCTATCTGTCAGCCCGAATATCCAAGAGAGAATCCCAAACAGCCAAATGCCTTTTTGGAGCATGGGCAAAAATGCTGAAACTTCGGAGTTTTGCTGCTTGTTCATTGATTTAGCCCTTGTTTGCGAAAAGTCTAATTAACCGGGGCACCCCAAGGGCTTAAGGATTTTTGGTGTCTCCTCGGATTCCCTTTGTTATCTATATGTTAAGAAATATTTCCCGATATGACAACGCGCCCTGAGAGGGATTCCCGCATCTATCTCAAGAGGTAGTTGGAGCGCTGACAAAGAGTTATATTTGCTACACTTTGGCAGCGACGCTAGAGATTTTGCCGATTTTTTGAGAGATAAATTGCTGACCACGGATAGCAGCGGGATCTCTTGGCACAAAAAAAAGCTTGTAATTTATATTGAATTATACCATACTACAAAATGAACAAGTCTGGTTAAAGAACGATCGTGAGTTTTGTACTGAGGAGGGAGAGTTATCAAAGCCCTAAAAGCCACAGCACAAACAATTTGATGATCAGTATCAACCCGGCTTGATATGAGTTCAGCGTCAATAAAATCGAACAATGGCACGCTTAAATCAGATTATTGCGATCGAAAAAGGCATCAAAAGCCGATCCGTCCAAGAACTCGCAGAAGCTCAAAAAGCACTCCAGAAGCCCGCTGTGCTTTCTGGAATCTCCCGTACTTACCGCCCCAAAGACGAAGAAGGCGAACAACTGCCGCCAGAGTCCAAAAAAGTTGAAGTCAAAGCCGAAGAGATTATCCGCAAAACGACTGAATTTTTGACCAAACTCTTCGACGTAACCGCAACCAAAGATTGGACAAATTGTAGCGCCAGCGCTGACATAACTGTAGACGATCAGAACTGCTGGGTTTTATGGTAATTTATCAATCAAAGTGATACGACTTCCCCAAAAAAGAATGCAAAACCAAGCTCTAAACCGATACAGCGTCAGTCATTTCCAATCTAAAATCTAAAATCTAAAATCTAAAATGGTATGATTTACTGCATCAATCCTCAATGCGAACAACGCGAAAATCCTGCTGCTGCTCAAAATTGTCAGGCTTGTGGCACGGATTTGTTAATTGCCGATCGCTATCGTATCCTTAAACCAGTGCGATCGCCCAATCCCGCACGCCCCACAGACATCTTTGAAGTCGAAGACTTGGGAACCGGGGAAAACGAATGGGGCACTGTCAAAATTTTAAAAGTCTTGAAACACGCCCACAATCCCGATTTAGTTCGCTTGTTCAAGCAAGAAGCGCGAGTTTTGATTTGGCTGGCCGGAAAGGGTTCAGTTCCCCATGTCGAACCTGACGGTTATTTCCAAATTAAACTCCCCCATAACTTCCAGAAATTGTCTTGTTTGGTGATGGAAAAAATTAGCGGAGAAAACTTGGCAGAATTCTTAACTAAAAAACAGTACGTTTCTCAAAAGCTGGCTCTTGATTGGCTGCAACAAATGCTTCGTATTTTGCAGGAAATCCACAAACATCATGTAGTGCATCGGGATATTAAGCCATCCAACCTGATGGTTGAAGCCAATGGAAAATTGAGATTAATTGACTTCGGCGCCACCACAGAAGCAGAGATAGAGACCGCACCCATAGGTTCTGCTGGATACGCTGCACCGGAACAAATTCTAGGTAAAGCAGGCGTGCGATCGGATTTTTTTGCTTTAGGGCGTACTTTTGTACACTTATTAACAGGCATAGAGCCGATCGACTTTCCCGTTAATGAAAAAACTGGTAAAATTAATTGGAGGAACCAGGCTGTAGATATTGACCCGTTACTTCTAGAGTCGATCGACGAATTGATCGAACCGCTACCGGAAAACCGACCGGAAAATACCCAAGTTATTTTAGAAAAATTAGAAAAATTAAAAATTCACGACGCAGACCCCCTGAAAAAGGGGGACGCAACATCGCTTCAATAAATCTCTTCCAACCTGCGAAAATCCCGCTCAACTTCCGCCCACAAAGCCCGATTGTGAGGGTCAGTTTTCACAGCCTTTTTCAAATAAATTCTCGCCTTATCAACCTGCTTTTCTCCGATCAAATGCCGTCCCCAGCGCTGATAGGCGATCGCCTGCCACTGACGCACCTCCAAATCTTCGGGAACCCGCTGGGCCAAACCCTCAATCAAGGCGATCGCCCGCGGGAACCTCTGATATTTCAGCAACTGCTGCAACTCAACATAAGCATCTTGCTTTAACTTTTGTTCTACCGCCGACAGATCCGCATTAGATTGAACCGCGGCCTCTTTTCGAGTCACTTTAACTGCTTGCGGTTGAGCTTTCACCCCCAGATCCGGCGGTGTCGAAGTAGGCGGCACAGTTGAATTGGCAACTTTCGACTCCGCAACATGGTGGGGGGCAACATTCACCAGGAACTTATAAGCCTCAGTAATAGCAATAAACTTATTTTTAGCCTGTTCGTTTCCCGGATTCACATCGGGGTGATACTGTCTCGCTAACTGCCGATAAGAGGTCTTAACTTGCGATAAACTCGCACCTGACCTCAGTCCTAACTGTCGGTAATAATCTGCAATATCCATTTAGCATGAATGAGCGTTGATAATTCCATTAAATATGGCAGAATCCTTAAATGTAAAGATTCTGCCAAAATTTAGTGCGAACTAGGTTGTAGTGGGAGGGTTGCCCACACTACGGTCGCGCAAAAATAACTTACGGACGATCTTCGATTACTCTGTCAATCAAGCCGTATTCCTTGGCTTCCTCAGCGGACATGAAATAGTCGCGATCCATGTCCTTCTCGATTTTCTCGATCGGCTTGCCAGTATTCTTAGCATAGATATTATTGAGCTCGTGGCGCAGCCGCAGAATCTCTTTCGCCTCAATCTGAATATCCGTTGCTTGTCCCCGCGTGCCCCCAGAAGGCTGGTGAATCATGATTCGCGAGTGAGGCAAAGCTAAGCGTTTCCCCTTCGCACCGGCAGCTAACAGGAAAGAACCCATCGAAGCAGCCAAGCCCACACAAATCGTCACCACGTCTGATTTAATGTGCTGCATGGTATCAAAAATAGCCATGCCTGCCGACACCATTCCCCCTGGGGAATTGATGTACAAAATAATATCCTTACCAGAATCTTCCGAATCAAGATAGAGCATCACAGCGATGATTTGATTGGCAATTTCATCGTCAATGTCTCTGCCCAAGAAAATAATTCGTTCCCGGTAGAGGCGATCGTAGATATTAATCCACTGAGTATCATAACCACCCGGCATTTTGTAGGGAACTTTTGGCACACCTATAGGCATAATTCGGAACTCCGTTTAGTTGGTAATTGGTGATCGGGCAATTGGGCATCGGGCAATTGGGCAATTGGGCAATTGGGCATTGGGCATTGGGCAATTGGGCAATTGGGCATTGGGCATCGGGCATTGTTAGTCATAAAAAGACTATTTAGTAACTAATCAGGGTAGGAACTACTAGGCATTAACCCTTAATTCTTACTCATTCCCGATTCCCGATTCCCGATTCCCAATTCCCGATTCCCGATTCCCGATTCCCAGTTAGATGACTCCTGCAGGCAGCGGTTTCGGCAATTCTTCCGAACTTTCAAGAACGCGATCGATCAAACCGTATTCTTTCGCTTCATAAGGCGTCATGTACAGCAACCGATCCATATCTTTAGTAATCTTTTCGATCGGTTGGCCAGTACAGCTTGCAAAAATATCAAGCATTGTCGCTTTATTTGCCAGCACTTCCTTAGCCCGAATTTGAATGTCGCTTGCTTGACCCCGCGTGTAAGCCTTGGGTTGATGCAACACAATCGAAGCGTGGGGCAAACTCGCCCGAAAGCCTTTTGTACCGGCCGCTAACAGCATCGCAGACATCCCCATTGCCGAACCGAGGCAAATAGTGTGCACAGGCGGCTTAATGTACCTGATCGTATCGCAGATAGCGAAGGCTTCTGTTTCAAAGCCGACGGGTTCGCCACTGTAACCAGAAGTGCCGGTCGAGTTGATGTAGATTTTGATCGGCTTATCCGGGTCTTCGTACTGCAAGAACAACAGTTCAGCGATAATCAGTTCTGTTACCGCAGGCACCAGAGGCATCCCCAGATAAACGATCCGCTCCTTCAGCAACAGGGATGGCAAATCGGGAGGTGGCGTCCGAGAGTTCCCTTCCCCGTAGTATGGCGATTGCACAGCTTTAATTGGTGTGTTCATATAACCGAAATGTTGCCTGAACTGATGGAGCTATTCTTAAAGAAATAGTAACGCAATCTTTAGGTATCCCGCATGAAAGTTAGTTTGCTCCCGGTTTTAAACGACCCTAACCTTGACGCTGCTGCGCCCTCGACGCAGCGCCAGCTAGCTATTTCAGTGTCTGCGACGGCAAGCTCGATCGACTCCAGCGTACCCTTAAACCTGTGCCTGATTCTCGACCACAGTGGTTCGATGGGCGGACGCCCCTTGGAAACCGTCAAACAAGCCGCCGGACGGTTGCTCGACAGGTTGAAGCCCGGGGATCGCTTTTGCGCGGTGGCTTTCGACCACAAAGCCAAAGTCCTCGTCCCCAATCAAATTGTGGGAGATCCCAGCAGCATTAAACGGCAAATTGAGCAATTGCGCTCGGCCGGTGGCACAGCAATTGATGAGGGCATTAAGTTAGGTATTGAAGAGTTGGGCAAAGGCAAAAAAGAAGCTATATCTCAGGCGTTTCTGCTGACTGACGGCGAAAACGAACACGGCGACGACAGCCGCTGTTTGAAGTTGGCTAAATTGGCTGCCGACTACAACATGACTTTAAATTCTCTGGGATTTGGCGATAACTGGAACCAGGATATTCTGGAAAAAATTGCTGATGCTGGCGGCGGTGCTCTGGCTCACATTCAGCGTCCTGAAGATGCGGTTGACGAGTTTGGTAAACTGTTTAGTCGCGTCCAAGGTGTAGGTTTGACTAATGCTTATTTGCTATTTTCCCTAATGCCAAAAGTGCGGTTAGCCGAACTCAAACCGATCGCCCAAGTTGCCCCGGATACGATCGAATTACCGATACAGCAAGAGGGCGATCGTTTTATGGTGCGCCTGGGAGATTTAATGAAGGATATAGAGCGAGTAGTTTTGGCTAATATTTATATTGGACAGTTGCCCGAAGGTACACAGGCGATCGGGCAATTGCAAATTCGCTACGACGATCCGACTGTCGGGCAAGGTTTGCTTTCCGATCCTGTTGCAGTTTCTGCTAATGTCTTAAAAGTTTATCAGCCAGCACTTAACCCGATGGTGCAGCAGCACATTTTAGCTTTGGCTAAATACCGCCAAACTCAACTCGCAGAAACTAGATTGCAACAGGGCGATCGCGCCGGCGCGGCAACGATGTTGCAAACAGCAGCTAAAACTGCTTTGCAAATGGGCGATAAAAGTGCCGCAACTGTGCTGCAAACCTCTGCTACTCGCTTGCAATCTGGTGAACAATTGAGTGAAGCCGATCGCAAGAAAACTCGGATTGCTTCTAAAACTATTTTGAAGTAATCGCGCGATTTGAAATTCTAAATAATTTTAAATTGGGCGATCGGACAATTTGGTGATGCGAAATCGCCTCTACAAAAACGAAACCCGCCTGGGCGCGGGTTTCAATATTCTGAGTCTCGCCTGCAAAAGGCGAAAGTCAGTGTATGCCGATTGTTTCAAGCTGTGGATCGTGTAGAAGCTCGATCGTTTAGAATGTTTGTATCACCTCTCAACAGTGCTTGTAAGCTGTTGTGCATTTAATTTTTAGGTTGAGGGCGGGCAGGATGCCCACCCCATAAGAGGAAAAATTTATTTTAGTATGCAATTTAAATGCGGATTAGCTTATGAGCCAGACAATATCTGATAAAGTACGCTGGACTACCGCCGATTTAGAACTATTGCCCGATAACGGCGATCGTTACGAAATTATTGATGGAGAGTTATTTGTGACCTGGGCAGCACACTGGAATCATCAAGAAGTTTGTGGTAACATTTGCATAGAGTTAAATAATTGGTCACAAAAAACAGGATTAGGAGAATCAGTAATTAGTCCAGGGGTGATTTTTACAGATGTAGATTGTGTTATTCCTGATGTGGTTGGAATTAGCAACGAACGCTTGGCTATCTTGCTAGACGAAGCGGGACATTTAACCGCCGCACCAGAGTTAATTGTTGAAGTGTTATCCCCCGGTGCAGACAATCAGACACGCGATCGAGACGTGAAACTCAGACTCTATTCGGTGCGACGAGTGCAGGAATACTGGGTTGTGAATTGGCAATTGCAGCAAATAGAAGTTTATCGCAGGGAACAAGCAAGTTTAAGGCTCATTGCTACACTGTTGAGCAATGATGAACTAACTTCCCCTTTGTTGCCCGGTTTTAGTTGTTCGGTCGCTCAAATTTTTGCCTAAATTATGAAATCATCATTTTACAATTTAATTGCTACTCTAGTAATCTTTACTATCTTTGGTAATATATCCCCTGCTGTCTCTGCTAAATCCTCAGCAATATTAATAGCTCAAAAAACGATTGTTCAAAATCCTGCTGAAGATTTATTTAATAGTGCTTTAGCCAAATCAGAGGCAGGAGACATTCCAGGGGCGATCGCCGATTACACAGAAGCCATCCGCCTCAACCCGAACTACGCCAAAGCCTACAACAAACGCGGCATCATCCACGGCCGCAATCTCAAAGATTATCCAGCAGCTAAAGCAGATTTCGATCGCGCAATTGAAATTAACCCCAACTACGGCGACGCCTACTACAACCGCGCCAGAGTCCGCGAGTTCTTAGAAGACAAACCGGGGGCGATCGCCGATTATCAAAAAGCAGCAGAACTCTATCAAAAAGATGGCAATACCAACGATTATCAAGATGCCATCAAACATCTTCAAATGCTGCAAGAATAAATGGCTTTTGAAAACATAGTATAATATGCTTCGATCAGCGTTCATCCGCGTCCATCTGCGGTTAAACACTCCAAATTAACTATTCAAAAAATGCCCGAAAATTCCACCGTTACCGTTACCGTACCCGCCACAACCGCCAACCTAGGCCCCGGCTTCGACTGCATCGGCGCCGCTTTAAGCCTCTACAACCGCTTCCAATTCTCCCGACTCGAACCCTCAGCAACCGAGAAACTAAAAATTACTGTTACAGGCAAAGAAACCACCAAAGTCAAGACAGATGACAGCAATCTCGCTTATCAAGCATTTATAAAGTTATACGGATACCTGAACCAATCGCCGCCGCCCGTAGCCATACATATAGATATGCAAGTGCCGCTGGCTAGAGGTTTAGGAAGTTCCGCCACAGCTATTGTCGGTGGGTTAGTTGGTGCAAATGAATTAGCCGGAAAGCCTTTGAGTCAGGTGGAAGTGATGCAATTGGCGATCGAACTTGAAGGACATCCCGACAACGTTGTCCCCGCTTTACTGGGAGGATGTCGCCTCGCTGCTAGCAATGCACCCCCCCAACCCCCCCTTAGTAAGGGGGGGCTAAGAGAAGAATTCCCCCTTACCGACGCGGGGATCACACAATCACCCCCCCTTAGCAAGGGGGGGCAGGGGGGGGGTTCATGGGAGATTTGCGATATTCCCTGGCATCCGAATATTGTGCCCGTGGTAGCCATCCCCGATTTTGAACTTTCTACAGCCGAAGCCCGCAAAGTTTTGCCAGCAGATTACAGTAAGGCTGACGCGATTTTTAATGCTGCACACCTCGGTTTGCTAGTGCGGGCTTTGGAAACTGGCAATGAAAACTGGCTGCGCTGCGCCCTCCAAGACAAAATTCACCAACCTTATCGGCAATCTCTGATTAAGGGATATGAAGCGGTGCAACAAGCTGCCCTGAATGCAGGGGCCTATGAAATGGTAATTAGCGGTGCCGGGCCAACGCTTTTAGCTTTAACGGATATGGCTAACGCCGAGGCGGTTGAAAAAGCGATGGCGGCTGCTTGGATGGAATTTGGGGTCAAGGCTGAGGTAAGGGCGATCGGCCTTGATACTCAAGGCGCGCTAGTCTCCCTTTAATTATTCCAATCCTAGACACACAACATCTACATAACCGTGTTTTGTAGGGGCAATCTCTCGTGGTTGCCCCTCTCGATGGAATTATTCATATTTCTATTCTCTTCCTCTCTCCTTCAAATCTCTGGAATATCAAATCAAGTCTCTTTTCGATAACTTCTGCCATTCCCTCTACAAAATTTTACCTGAAAAAAGTGCAGTCATTGTAGGGGCGGATTCACAAGAATTTCCGGCTACAACCAACCATTTCAAAAACCCGCCCCCACCAACGGTAAATACTGTTAATTAACTGTGACGCAGCGGAATTTCTATCTGAATTTTAGTGCCTTTACCCGGTTCTGAAAAACACTTGAACTCTCCTTTGTGCTGCTCTACAATTATCCGATAGCTGAGAGCAAGTCCCGGTGATATCGGTGGTTCCGCAGGTTGGGAAACCAAAAATGGCTCAGAAAGTTGCGCTGTGATATCTTTGCTAATTGCCATGTCGTTATCAGCAATCTCAATAGAAATTCGCTGACCATCGACCACCTGAGTGCTAATCAAAATCACAGGCTTAAATTTGCTCGATTCCAACTCTGCCAACTCTTGAGCAGACTCTTCCAAAACATCGATCGCGTGATTGATGATATTCAGAAAAGCTTGATTGAGCAGACCTGCATAACACTCAATTTGTGGCAAATTGCCGAATTCTTTCATCACCTTGATGTCTCGCCTTCCCTCGCGCGCCGGCAAGCGGTGCTGTAACAACAACAGAGTATTTTCTAAACCGTCGGAAACATCGAATAACTGCCAGCCCGATCGATCGCTGCGGGAAAAATCCTGTAGTGACAAAATTATTTGGCGGATGCGATCGCTCCCGGTACGCATGGAACTCACAATTTTTAATAAATCGTCGAGTACGAATTCCACATCCATATCTTGTTGTTTTTGCAGAATTTCCGATCCGGGATTGACTAGCTCTTGTTGATACAATCGCAGTAGTTCAATTAAATCGGTCGTGTAGCTTTGGACGTGAGTTAGATTGCTGTAAATAAAAGTAATTGGGTTATTAATTTCGTGGGCTATCCCAGACACCAATTCGCCCAAACTAGACATTTTTTCACTTTGCAGAATTCGCTCGCGCGACAGTTGCAATTCTTGCTGTGTTAACTCCAACCGCGCCCTCAACTCGTGCGATCGCTTAGACGCGCGCACCCGCGCCAATAATTCGTGCTTAACTATCGGTTTAAACAGAAAATCGTCAAAGGGCACATCCAATTCTTGAATTTCATCAAATTGGTCTGGTGTTGTCAGCAGAATAAAATAGGCTGTTGCCAATTCTCGTGAACCGAAGCTATCCCGTAGGGAATCGGCTTTCACTAGCCGGCACACCTCCAAAAAGTTGATTTGAGGCGAAGTCCCGTCGCAAATTATCACATCGGGGGACAACTCCCTCGCCAAGTCTAAACCCTCCTTGTCGTCGGGAACGACTCTCACCTGATGTCCCTGTTGGCTGAGTAACTCTTGGACAACTTGAAAAGTCACAGTATCCGCGATGATCGCCAGAATCTTTGCCATACTTCTACCACCTCCACAAATTACTTTTTAGGATACAACCGCCAGAATTGCGCTGACAGATTTAAAATTCCAAAATAGTTCAATTCCACCAAAAAACAGCCCATCCCCGCTCCCTCAAAACCCAAAATAGCCCATACCATTTTACAATTTATATTTTAGAGTAAAAAATTGGGAATGACTTACTGTATAATAGTTGGGAGCTTGCCTAAAGTTGCATATTTTTTGGGGAATGGTATCACCAGAAGGTATAATTTTAGACGGGTAATGCAAAAATGCAAATTTTCTCCTTCGTAATTAATGTTACATCAGAGCTTTCGGCCGAAAGACTGCTGAGGGCGATCGCAGATAGTTTCTCAAATTGCGCCAGGAAACAATAAAAAACTTTAAAATCAATTAATAGTATCGTTAAATTCACCTTCTCGGTCAGCGCCTGAGAATGCCAATTACCAACACCACCTCAACTTTGATTCAAGCCGAAACACTAGAACTATTAGAATGGCCGCGCCTGTGTCAGCACTTAGCTACCTTCGCGGCCACCAAACTTGGCGTCGCCGCCGCCCTCGACCTCGAAATCCCGGCAACTCAAGCTCAAACAGCAGAACTCCTAGCCCAAACTCAGGAAGCTTATCAGTTAGACAGCCGCGCTGGCGGTGCTTTGAGTTTTGAAGGAATCCAAGACATCGGCACTGCCCTGCAGCGAGCCGAACTCCAAGGTTTGCTCAGCGGCGAAGAATTGCTGGCAATTGCTACTACCCTCGCCGGAGCAAGGCAATTGCGCCGGATAATTGACTCTCAGGCAGATGTGCCGACGCTCAAAGAACTGGCAGCCCAATTGCGGACTTATCCCGAACTAGAGCAAGAAATCCATCGCTGTATAGACGATCGCGCTCAAGTAGCAGACAGAGCCACTCCTAAATTAGCAGGAATTAGAGTTCAAATGCGACAGTTGCGCGATCGCATTTATCAAATATTGCAGGGGATTTTGCAGCGCCAATCCAACGCAGTACAAGAACAGCTAATTACCCAAAGAAGCGGACGCTTTGTCATTCCCGTCAAAGCTCCCCAAAAAGATGCCATACCGGGCATCGTTCATGACTCCTCTGCCAGCGGCGCGACACTGTACGTAGAACCCCACAGCACAGTCAATCTTAACAACCAAATGCGGCAATTTCTCCGGCAAGAACAAGCCGAAGAAGAAGCAGTCCGCCGCGCCCTCACCGAGCAAGTCGCAGCAGTCAAACCAGATTTAGACAGATTGGTGGTGGTAGTTACAACTTTAGATTTAGCGGCTGCTAAATCGCGTTATAGTTTTTGGTTGCAAGCAAATCCGCCGAAATTTATCGAATTGGGAGAGCCAGAATTAGCACCAAAAAATCCCGAAACAGAAGATGAGGAAAAAGAAGATGATGAAAACTCAGAAAACAGTCAATTATTAATTCGCAACCTGCGATCGCAAATTACCCTGCGCCATTTGCGCCATCCTTTATTAGTTTGGCAGCAACAGCACGAGCAAGGCTTTCCAGTCGTGCCGGTCGATTTAACGATCGGGCCGCACATCCGCGTCGTCGCCATCACTGGCCCCAACACTGGCGGCAAAACTGTCACCCTCAAAACCTTGGGATTGGCAGCTTTAATGGCGAAAGCAGGAATGTTTATTGCCGCCCGCGAACCCGTAGAATTGCCTTGGTTCGACAATATTTTGGCTGATATTGGTGACGAACAATCTTTGCAGCAAAGTTTGTCTACTTTCTCCGGCCACATCCGCCGCATCAGCCGCATTTTAGAAGTTTTACACAATAAATCGCAGGCTGAAGGGGAAGAAAATTCAAACCTGACAATTACTAATTCCCAACAGCAAGACGAAGAAGTCGCAGATACACAGAACACTGTTTCTGCTCTCCCAATTCTCAAACCTAAATTACAAATTCCCCAACCCCAAATCCCAATTACCAATTCCCAATTACCAATTCCCAAATCTTTAGTTTTGTTAGACGAAGTAGGAGCGGGGACAGACCCCTCAGAAGGCAGTGCATTGGCGATCGCCCTGTTGAAATACCTCGCCCAACATTCCCTATTAACAGTTGCAACTACCCACTTTGGCGAACTCAAAGCCCTCAAATATCAAGACTCCCGCTTTGAAAATGCCTCAGTAGAATTTGATGACAATTCCATGCAGCCAACCTATCGCTTGCTGTGGGGAATTCCCGGACGTTCCAACGCCCTCACCATTGCCAAAAGACTCGGTTTGCTAGCATCCATAGTCGATGAAGCTCAAACCTATGTCGGGGGAGCGTCTCAAGATGTCAATCAAGTGATTGCTGGACTCGAAGCACAGCGCCGGAAACAGGAAACCAAGGCCAGAGAAGCAACTCAACTGCTACACCAAACCGAAAAACTGCACAGAGAAGTTTCTCAAAAAGCAGCCGCTTTGCAAGAGCGGGAGCGAGAACTAAAAATAGCTCAGGAAGTGGCAGTAAATGAGGCGATAGGGTCGGCAAAATCAGAAATTGCTCAAATCATTCGTCGCTTGCAGTCGGGCAACCAGACGGCTCAAAATGCCCAACAAGCGACAGAAACTTTAAATCAAATTTCTGAAAAACACCTGCCCTCTCGCCAACAACCGGCTAAACCCAAACCGAGTTTTATGCCGAAAGTGGGCGATCGCATCCGCATTCCCAGCTTGGGCCAAACCGCCGAAGTCCTCAGCGGCCCAGACGCTAACGAAGAATTGAGCGTCCGGTTTGGGATTATGAAAATGACTGTCAAACTAGGAGAAATTGAATCCCTCGACGGTCAAAAACCGGAAACTAAAGCTCAATTAGCCAAGGCGGCCGCCCAAGCACAAGCACTCGCTACGGCTAAAGCTAAGCAAGCAGCGGCGGAACCTGCAAAACCCAATCCCGAAATTGCCATTCGCACTGCTAATAATTCGATCGACTTACGGGGTGCGAGAGTCTCAGACGCAGAAATCGAAATAGACAGAGCTCTTTCCAAAGCCGTGGAATACGGAGTGCTGTGGATAATTCACGGCAAAGGTACGGGACAGTTGCGGCGAGGCGTTCACGAGTTCCTCGCGACTCATCCGCAGGTTTCCCGCTTTGAGCTCGCCAGTCAAAAAGAAGGAGGTGCAGGTGTAACGGTGGTTTATTTGAAATAATCAAAATTTACGCATTTCCGGTTGACTCGTAATTATAGCAATCCTCGCATCATTGGTGAATTTCTTACTCCCTCCCCTTGGTAAGGGGAGGGTTGGGGTGGGGTAAAAAATTTACGAGTCATTTAGGATTGCTATATATATAGTTGTATGCCGCAAAACAAGTCGCAAGGAACATATCATACTGATGCAACCGGAATGGATACTATACTGCAAATGTGGAATAATTAAGAGTTGCTTTCCCACTTTAGTAACTGCCTGACTAATGAAAAAAACTCCCTCAAATGAAGTTTTGGTTGGCGACTGTCGTGAAGTGATGAAGACATTGCCAGAAAATTATATTTCTGCCTGTATCACTGACCCACCTTATAATTATGAATTTATTGGTCATAAATGGGATGACTCAGAAATTCAAAGGCGTATTGAAAGAGTCAATGGCAAGGGAAATAAAACCCTGGTTAAAAACATTCCCTATGGCAGTGGTTTAGCAGGTGGAGTCAGAAACCAAAAATGGTATCAAAGGAATCGCAACAACACTCTGGATTATGAAAAGTGGTGCTTTGAGTGGGGTGAGCAGCTTTTTCGGATCTGCAAACCGGGTGCGACAGTTTTAGTTTTCAACAGCACACGAACGGTTGCTCACGTACAAGTAGCACTTGAAAGTGCTGGTTTCTATGCGAGAGATATTCTTGTTTATAAAAGATCGAGTGGTATTCCTAAAGGTGTCAATATCAAACAACAGTTAGAGAAAAAAGGATATGAAAATTCTGAACAATGGGATGGTTGGCACAGTTGTCTGAGGAACGAATGGGAAGCAATCTGCGTACTTCAAAAACCACTGGTCAATAATTACTTGGAAACTCTACAGGAGTATGGTACTGGTCTATTTTATACTAAAGATCAGTTCGGTGGTTTTCAGTCAAATATTTTAGAAGGTATACAGCGTGAGAAAACCGAGGAGTTTAACGTCCATTGCACAGTTAAACCAATCGCTCTAATGAGAAAGCTGGTCGAAATATTTGTACCGCGTTTGGAAAATTCTATTCTAATCGATCCTTTCGCAGGATCGGGAACCACCTTGCTGGCGGCGCAAGAATTTGGCATTAGGTATGTTGGCATTGAAATAGTACCTGACTACATAGAGATTATCAACAAGCGCCTTAATAGTTTCAGCGGTATACAGGGAATTCTCCCACTTTTTCAATAAGAAATGACTTTAAATCAAACCCGCTTATTGTTTTTATGAACTCAAACGAATCGTCGCCTGTGTAAACTTTCCAAGTCCCTACTTGGCACGCTGTAATAGCTGCGGGTAAATTATCTTTTCTAAGAATCAAAAATACTGGTTCGTAATTATAAGTACGAAGCAGTTGGCCATAAGATTTGAACTTTTTCAGCGTTCCAGAGTCTCCTGAGCCAATACGATATTTTGTATCTATTGCGTACCCATCAACAATCAGATCGCACGGCTCATCGCTTCCAACTTTAAATGCTGGCTGAAAGCTACTGCAATATGTTTTACACGTTTCAGTAACTAACAATTGCCAACACATATCTAACTCACGTCCCCAATATTGCCTATTTTCTTTTTTTATTATTGGAGAAATACCAAACACATCCATTAAGATATCGTGTTCTTCATTCTCTTCTGCATAAATTTTTTCGGTAAATGACTTTTGGTATCTTGCTAAAATTTGCTCTAGTCTTCTTTCAGTCATCATCAATTACCAGATCGGCTAGACTAACGGATAATGCCTTGGCTATTTTGCTGGCATTAAGCAGCGTTATATTCCTTTCACCTCGTTCAACTGAACCAATATAGGTGCGATGTAATTCCGATAGTTCTGCAAGCTGATCTTGGGAAAGATTTCTGAGCTTTCTGAAATGTCTAACTTTTTTACCAAATTGCTCCGTAATATCCATAGATGGCGCCAGATGAAGCAATGATAACTATAATCTGACAGACTATAAGTAGCGACAGACTATAAGTAGCATTCGAGAGCGCTAGGATCTTTGCATTGATATAAGTCCCGATAGTTTCAAAGCACTGATTTGATTTCGGTCACTCTGCGGGGTAGGATGGTTAGAAGTAAAAATCTCTAGGTTTTGCGGATTGTGATCGATCGAACTTGAAACCGCAACTTTTAACCCGCAACTCCGTCCAGCAGTTAGGATTGCCGGAATCAAAGCAACGAGCTATGGAGACAAATTAACAGATGTGCTGTTGCCCACAGGCCACAAAGCTTTAATCACTGCATACTGTTTGATATCCTGCCTCAACCAGTCTTAATTTCCCGTGCTGAAGCCATGCGCTCGACCGTAAAGTCCTCCGCTCCCACAAACGAAACGGGCCAATCTCCCAACTGGGCAGAATTGACCCAAAAAGCACCAGAACCTACCCAGTTGGACAACATTAAAGCCCAACTGGATTTAGTGCTGTTAGCACTAGAAGCACTGGCAGAAATTGGCTCAGAGGCGATGCTCAAGGTAGCAGCCGAACTGAATTTAGAGCCAATGGTAGCCGATCGGGTAGCTTTGTGGCGGCTGCGACAGTCTAACCCGCTGCGGAAAGGCCAGGGAGGGCGCAAAAAACTAGATGTGGAGGAAGCTCGATCGCTCGTTTTGATAAGCTGTCATTTGGCAAAACAGCACCAAGCTTTAATCCGCCGCGCTGTTGCTTTGCTCGAACAAATGGCAGAGCAAAACCGCGAACCTCACACCATCGCTTTGCTGGGAGATTATATTGACAGGTTCAGCAACACTTATGGCTCGCGCATGGAAGATGCAGAAAATTTGTCGGCCCGAGAGTTGACTGATTTGGCCCTCAAACTCCTGATCGATTTGCTATTTTACAGCAGTCCCGGCGGCCACCGCCGCCTCTGGCTGGCTCTTCTAGACCGTGCTAAGAATTAGTCATTAGTCATTAGTCATTAGTCATTAGTCATTAGTCATTAGTCATTAGTCATTAGTCATTAGTCATTAGTCATTAGTCATTAGTCATTAGTCATTAGT
>NZ_JAUBPI010000228.1:0-1098 GCF_036700645.1 Microcoleus sp. S36b_A4
AAGCTTTTTTGACCCAGAAACATGAGCGACATACTCAATCATATTGAAGAGCATCCTAAAGAAACACAGCGATTAATAGGTCTGGATTATGAGCAGTTACAACAATTAATCCAAAACGCGGAACAATTACATCATGAAAAACAAGCTTTACTAGAATCAAAGAAAGTTAGAATTATCGCTGGTGGAGGCGGTAGAAAACCCAAACTATCTCGGAGCGAACAAATAATTTTAACATTGATCTATCTGAGGCATATGACAACATTTCAACTTCTGGGCATCCAGTTTGGAGTAAGTGAGTCTACAGCTAATGATACATTTAACTATTGGTTGCCTCAATTGCGAGAATTGCTACCATGTAGCTTACTTGAACAAGTAAAAAAAAACGCTGCTGACTATGAAATAGTCAAGGAAATACTCACAGAATATGAATTAATAGTAGATACCTACGAACAAGTCAGAGAGAGACCTGGAGATAAGAATGAACAAGAAAAATACTTTTCAGGCAAGAAGAGTAATCATACATTTAAAAGTCAAATAATTGTCATGCCAGATGGTAGAGATATCGTTGATGTTGTGGCAGGGAAACCTGGACCTAAAAGCGATATAACTTTATTCCGAGAAGAACGCTCACAGTTTGACCCTCAACAAAGATTTAAGGGAGATAAAGCTTACGTTGGAGAAGCTTTAATTACAACTCCGATTAAAAAACCCAGAAATCGAGAATTAACAACTGAACAAAAAGAACAAAACAAAGCATTTTCGGCTAAAAGAATCTTTGTTGAACATCGAATTCGCTCGCTAAAAATATTTCGAGTTGTCCAAGAAAGATTTAGGTTGAATCCCCAAAAATATGAGCAAGTAGTGTTGACGATTTGTGGAATAGTAAGGTTACGAATTAGAGCGCTAATATTACCATGAAAAATATCTGCTACATCATCAGGTTAAAATCAACGCAGATAACTAGATATTTTGGCTTAATTATCAACAATAAATATCTCAAAGCCTTATTAGAGCGTACAGAGTCGCTAATTTAGGATGATTGCATTTACGTCATACAGCCTAGTTACACAAAGGCTTTAATTGTTTTTGGAGATGTCT
>NZ_JAUBPI010000040.1:0-60561 GCF_036700645.1 Microcoleus sp. S36b_A4
CGTCCAAAAAGGACGGGCGGGACGCCCATCCCACAATAACAATTAAAATTGTAAGTTATTTAATTCGCGATCCTAAGTAGGGTGCGTCAGATATTAAGAACGGGCAAGATACCCGTTCCACAAAAATTCAATCTTCTTGTGGAACGGGCATCTTGCCCGTTCTTATGTGCAAGCGTTAATTTTTTTCTATGCCAAAGCCACAGAAGGATAAGAATTTCTCAGAAAACTCAGCAATTCTCGATTCACCGTTTGCGGCGCTTCCTGCTGAATCCAGTGACCACAGTTAGGAACTAATTTTAACTTAAACGGAGCCGTAATTAATCTGTCTAAACCTTCTACAAGTTTGTGGCTCAAAAACGCATCTTCTTCTCCCCAAAGTACCAAAGTAGGCACTGTCACAGGTTCTAATTTCTGCCCCAAATTCCAAAGCCTCTGCGGGTGAAACATCTGCCGATAATAATTGATAGCGGCGGCTAATACTCCCGGCTTTTCTAAAGCAGTCTGATAAATCTTAGTTTCCTCAGCACTAAAAGATCCTTTGCGAACAGCTTGTCCTTGAAAAACATTGTGAACAAAATCTTTCAAGTTTTGCCGGATCAACAATTCCGGAATGCCCGGAACCTGAAATGCCAAAACGTACCAACTGCGACGGATTTGATCTAAATTGCTCGCCATTTCCTGCACGAATCGCTGCGGGTGCGGAGCGTTTAAAATTGCCAAGCGGTTGAGTTGTTCAGGGAATTTTTGAGCTAAGTGCCACGCAATCGCCCCTCCCCAATCATGACCTACAACGTGAGCTTTTGTATAACCGAGGCTCGAAATCAAACCGCGAATATCCGCGCTCAGCGTATCTAAATCATAGCCGCTTTCCGGCTTGTCGGAATCGTTGTAGCCCCGCAAATCCGGCACCACAACCTTGAAATGACGGGCTAAAGCAGGGATTTGATGACGCCAAGAGTACCAAAACTCTGGAAACCCATGCAGGAGGAGAACGAGCTCGCCTTCTCCTTGAGAAACGCAGTGCAGGCGGATGTTATTGGTTTCGACAAAGATGTGTTGCTGTTCGGAATCTAAAGAATTCATAGTTGGAAAGTTAGACTTATTTTCGGGAAGTACAGAACCCGCCGACTGGTAGCAGGCTGAAACGGCCCAATGCTGTTAATTTTTCTACTTTTATTGTAGCTGATTTTCGAGCCCCGCCACTGCAATCTAATTAAACTTAAAACTTGTAGGGTTTTTGGGTGTCCGGTGTTTTAGGTGTAACTACTGAGCTTAACTTTCTCACCTTAAATGTATTGTTTTAACAGCGGCGCAGGCGATTCAATAATAGCACAATTTCGTCCGTTGCCGATCGCATTTTTGCAGTCGATAGGTCAGATTGATTGACGATAATGCTAAACACCAGCGGTTCGTAATTCGGAACTTCGATATATCCCGACAGCGCCGAAACTCCGCTCATAGTTCCTGTTTTTGCTTGCATAATTACGCGATTTGGTGTAGTATTAAAGCGATTTTTCAAAGTGCCGCTCTCACCAGCGATCGGCAGTGACTGGCGGTAAATAGATGCAGTAGGTGAATTGGCCATAAATCTCAAAGTTTGCACCAAGGCTTCTGGAGTAATTAAATTGTGCCGAGACAAGCCGGAACCGTCGGCTAATATGTAGCTGTTTGGATTTACTCCTAATTGAGTTAAAACTGCCTTTACCTCTTTCAAACCGCTTTCACCTGTATCCTCTTGTGGCACAGGCACCTTGTCTGTAACTTTTCCCAGCAATCTCAATAAAACTTCTGCATAAAGATTGTTGCTTTCGCGATTAGTTTCTCTCACCAGTTCCGCCAGCGGCGGCGATTCAACGGTCGCTAATTCTTGATTTAAATTGCTAGAAGCCGATGCAACTAAAGCCTGTTTAACAGGAATTCCCTCAGCCGCCAGGGCTTGTTGAAAATACTGCAAAAAATTATTAGCGGGGTTGACAACTGCGACATAAGCTGATTCAGGTTCTGCACCAACTTTCAACTGTCCGCTGACTCGAATTATAGGTCGATCGAACTCCCGGCCAACTTCAATAAACTCGGATTCGTTTTCGGCGACTGTTACTGAATTGTTCTGAACTTGCCACTGATTTGCCAGCTTTGGTTCGGCAAAAGTAACTTTCAGAGGTTGCCCCAGAGCCTGTGGGGACAATAAAAGGTCGATCGCGTTTTGATTGAAAATTAAACTGTTAATCGGCGCTCCGTAGCCAGCTTGCGCGTCTTCCCATTCCCAATTCGGATTGACTGCACTACCTTGAAAATAGCTGTCATCGCCAATCAACTGGTTAACTTGACTGATTCCCCGCTGCTTCAACTGCTGCGCCAAGGATTTCAACTGAGCCTCAGCAATGCTCGGATCTCCCCTGCCGGCCACGTACAAACTGCCATTTTCGCCGCTGTAAACCGATGTCTTAATCCGAAAATCTGCACCGAGTTTCTGCAAAGCAGCCGCTGTAGTTAGCAGCTTGGCATTTGATGCTGGAATAAAATATTTTTGGGCGTCGCGGCTGTAGAGAGTAGTAGTAGAAGATAGAGGTTGAATCAAAATGCCCCAGCGCGATCGACTAAATTCGGGACGGTTGGCGATCGCATCTACTTGCGCCCCCAATTCCCCCGGACAAATATCCCCAGCAACCGCCGACGTTTGAGCAGCAACCGCCGATGGACGCCCCAGAATTAGGACTAACAAACTAAGCGCAATTCCTTGGATTTTCAAAGTGTCAGTTCCTTAGCAATAACTATTAAAATTAGATGCGCCCGATCTTGGAAGTTTCACGGAATCAAGTCAATATTAATAATAATAACGCGCATGAATTCTCGGATTGAACAGCGCCTCTACAGGTTTTCCCCCTTTGAGGTGCTCTTCCACAATTAACAGTACATCACTCGGTTTAACTCGACAATACCAAATTTCGTCTGGGGTAACTCGTACAGTCGGGCCAGTGGTGCACTGTCCCTGACAGCTACAGGCTTCCACTTTCACCCCGGCAACTTGTTGAGCTTCAAAAGCAGCTAGCACTGCTGCTGAACCATTTTTCAGGCAAGATTGATACTGGCAAACCAATACACAGCGCGCTTCTGGTTGGGAGTCTGGTTCTCTGGCTGGAGATTCTGGCATTGGTAAGGATTTATCCGCTATTTAAGATATCTTAACAATCTTGTCAGGTCGATCGCCCGCTGGAGTCCGGCAAACGGCAGAATTTTATAGTGCGATCGAAAAAACAGCAAAATTCTGGCATTCAAACTTTTTCCTTCTTTACTACCTTCAAACCAATCCTTTCAGCAGAGCTGCCTTTCTTCAGTCTGTGTCACGCTTTGCCTATATGATCGATAAGGAGAGATAACTCAATCAACCGCTAATCATGCCAAAAACAGTAGCCGATGTAATGAGCCGCGAGCCGATTTTGGCGCGACCCGAAATGCCCTTGAACGAAGCGATTAAAATTTTAGCTGATCGACGCATTAGCGGTCTTCCCGTCGTAGATGAGAATGACTTGTTGGTAGGAGTCATCTCCGAAACCGACTTGATGTGGCGGGAAACCGGCGTAACTCCGCCCGCTTATATCATGGTGCTCGACAGCGTAATTTATTTGGAAAATCCCTCTCGTTACGAGCGAGAACTCCACAAAGCTTTAGGACAAACAGTAGGAGAAGCGATGAGTACAGACCCAGTTACCATCGGGCCCGACAAATCTATCCAAGAAGCTGCCAAACTGATGCACGATCGCAGTATCCATCGATTGCCGGTGGTCGATTCGGCGGGCAAAGTAATAGGCATCCTCACTAGGGGAGATATTATCCGATCGATGGCTGCGGAATCTTAATTAACTTTTGCAGTTCCAGGAGTGTATCAGAAAATGAGTCGATCACTCCTTAAATCTCGCTTGCTTTTGGCAATTACCAAATCAAAAATCAAAAATCAAAAATCAAAAATCAAAAATCCGATGAGCATTACCCCTGAGTCTGTCGAACAATTGCTGAATTCCGAGGATTTTGGCGAAAGACTGCGAGCAGTCAACCAACTGCGGCAACTAGAACCCGCGATCGCTTATAAACTGATTCAAATTGCGATCGGCGACAAAAACGTCCGGGTTCGCTACGCAGCAGTCAGCCAATTATCAACCCTCGGCACGCAGAATCTGGCGAACGCTTTAGAGGTACTGCGAAATAGCCTGAACAACGACCCCGAACCCGACGTGCAAGCAGCAGCAGCGGATGCTTTGGGCGCATTGAAATTAACTGATGCTTTAGAAGATTTGCAGCAAGTTTATAGCAGTACCTCTGAATGGCTCGTACAACTGAGCATCGTCGCGGCTTTGGGAGAAATGGGAGATCCGAAAGCCTTTCCGATGTTAGAAAATGCCCTGACTTCTGAAAACGAATTGATCCAAACCATTGCCATCAGCGCATTAGGTGAATTGGGAGATAAACGGGCGCTGCCGCTGCTGCTTCCCTACGCTTCCAATGCAGATTGGCAGATCCGTTACAGAGTCGCCCAAGCTTTGGGGCGGTTGGGCGGTGCAGAAGCACAGACAGCTTTGGAAATTCTCGCCAAAGATGAGGTTGAGCAAGTTGCTCAGGAGGCTAAAGTCGGACAAGAAAATGGTTTGAAATCTTGAGATTGCTTTTGTGATCGCGAACAAGCCTGCGCGGTTGTGAATTTTGAATGAATTTAGAATTTTTTGTGAGGATTCTACTAAAAACTCTGTTCGCGATCGCACACATATTTCAGAAACCCGGTTTCTTCCTATATTTCTTGTTCCTCTCTGCAAAACTCCTAGAAACCGGGTTTCTAGCCAGCCAGCCAGCGGGCTGGTTGCGTAGCGTAAACCTTACTGATCAGGAAAAATCTAAAATCTAAAATCTAAAATCTAAAATTGTATTGATGCCACGGGCGATCGCACATTCCTTTGAAACTCTCCTTAAATTCGAGCGTACTCTTCCCTTTCCCAATCAGAGCCAGCCTCTTGACATCCACACTTTGACAACAGCTATAATCAAAATAGATACAGCAGCGGCAGGGATTAACACAATTATTGAATTGTGTCCAGCCACCGATCGGGGAAACTATCGTTAAGACGGTAAGCCATCTACCAGCAAAACCAAGTCTTAAAACTGTTGATCATCCCCATGCTTGAACAATTACCAAATTCAGGTTCTCAGTCCTCGGACATTTTAACAGGAGAGCGATCTGCCTCTCAAATTGCCCCAACTTCAACCACCAATCAAAACTTTATTTATAGAGTTTTAGAACTTACAAACATCGAACGCGGCAAATTGAGTTTATCACCGCTAACCTTAAATACTCAGTTACTAAATGCGGCGGAAAATCACAGCCAAAACATGGCACTGCAAGACTTCTTTTCGCATACCGGAAAAGATGGTTCGTCATTCACCAGTCGCATTACTACAACGGGCTATCAATTCTCAGCGGCAGCAGAAAATATTGCTGCGGGTTCTTCTACACCCGAACAAGTTGTATCCTCTTGGATGAACAGCAGCGGCCACCGGGCTAACATTCTTAACCCGAATCTCAAAGAAATTGGGATTGGTTACTATTTCTTAGCCGACGATACTGGCACAGAAAATTTCAATCACTATTGGACGCAAGTTTTTGCGACTTCTCTTGACGGTAGTGTCAATCCCGCACCGACACCTACTCCCACACCTACACCGACACCTACTCCCACACCTACTCCCAACACATTGGTATCGATTACTTCGCCAATACTCAATGCTATAGGGGACGGCAGCCCGACGACAGCACCCAAAAATACAGCCAGCGACGGCAATTATTTCCTATCAGATAGTGCCGATACTCAAATACCGACAAATGCTGCGGGATTGCCAATTTTTGCCCTTTCCGGCAAAGACAATATCACGGGGGGAGAAGGTGCTGATAGCATCAATGGAATGCAAGGTGCGGATACAATTAATGGCGCAGGCGGCAATGACAGCTTATCGGGTGGCAAAGAATCGGATTCAATTGATGGCGGTGTTGGCAATGATTTTATCAGCGGAAACAACGATAACGATCGACTAATCGGATCTGACGGTAACGATATTATTCGCGGCGGCAAAGAAGATGATGTCTTGATTGGCGGTAACGCCGACGATTTGTTGGCGGGCGATCGCGGTCAAGATATGCTGACCGGCGGTGCTGGAAATGATACGTTTATCCTAGCAGGAGGTTTGTCTGCGGCGGCTACTTTAATAAGTGCAGATGTAATCGTCGATTTTGGGGCTGGGGATAACATTGGCTTGACGGACGGTATCGGGTTTGCCAACTTGACTTTTGAAGCTGTGAGTTTGCAGTTGGATGGAGGGGCAAGTGTCGCTTCTACGGCGATTAAGTCGGGGAACAATTATTTGGGCATCGTGCAAGGTGTCAGTCAAAGTCAGCTTACATCTTCTGTTTTTGTCAATGCCTAAAAAACAGCATACCCAGATTCCCGACTTTTTGAAGAAGTCAATCGATTTTAGATTTTAGATTTTAGATTTTAGATTAAAGAATTGAAGCATTGACCTCACGGATAAATTAGGGGGCTCCTTTATCGGATACAGGTTTTTTATTTCTGGACGGATGAATCTGGGGGCTTGTATCCTGGATGCTTTCGGTCAACTCAACCGCAGGCATGGGTACTGAGTTTACGATCGCATTATCAGTGAAAGCCAACTTAATCCGGTCAAGTCAGAGGTTTTTGCAAGCTGCCGTCATACCCTTCGGGTTGACGGTGAGTTCTTGACTGGTGCAGCTTAAAAGTGGGTAGCAAGAGCGATAGATGCTGCATCAGACTGAAACGACTCATTTAGCAGTTTGGCGATCGTATCAGCGTTAGCAGGGCGACTGAAGTAAAACCCTTGACCTTCATGGCAGCCTCGCGCTTGCAGGTAGTCACGCTGCTCCTTGGTTTCAATGCCTTCTGCGGTGATCGTTAATCGCAGACTTTTTGCCAGAGCAATGATCGCATCAGTAATGGTGGCGCTGTCCGGGTTAGACAGTACATCTTGGACAAAGGATCGATCGATCTTGAGCATATTAACCGGAAACCGTTGCAGGTAGTTGAGGGAAGAATAACCTGTGCCAAAGTCGTCTAGGGCAAGGGACACGCCAAGTTCTCGCAGTTGCATTAAGGTTTTGACCGATCGCTCGATGTCAGTCATCAAGGCAGTTTCAGTCACTTCCAGTTCTAAATACGCAGCTTCGAGTTCGGTCTCTGCCAAAACTTGGCGAACCATCTCAACCAAATTCCCCTGCTCAAATTGTCGAGCCGACAGATTCACCGAAATCCGCAGCGCTGGCAGCCCAGCCAGTTGCCAGCTACGGGTTTGAGCGCAAGCCGTTCGCAAGATCCATTCACCAATAGGAACGATCTCGCCATTGGCCTCGGCGATCGGAATAAATTTTGCCGGAGAGACCAAACCCTCTGTAGAATGCTGCCAGCGAACCAGCGCCTCCGTTGCTGTCACCTGTCCGCTGTCGAGGTCGATCAGCGGTTGATAGTAAACCAGTAGTTCGTTACGATCCAGCGCTCCGCGCAGGCTATTTTCTAGGGTCAGTCGCTCCTGTAACTGAAGGTTCATTTCTGGTGAATAAAACTGATATTGACTCCGCCCTTGCTGGTTTGCCTGATGAAGTGCGAAGTGAGCTTGCTGGAGAAGTTGCTCTGCAGAATTGGTATTTTCTAAATGGTTCAATGTAATGCCAAGACTGGCGGTGAGGTGGATCGGTTGGCCCTCTACAGAGAAAGGTTTTGCTAGTGTACTCAGCAGCAGTTGGGATAGCTTGACCACACTCTCCAGCGAGGGGAGGTCGCTGCGAGCGATCGCAAACTCACCATCGCCCAAACGCGCCAAGACATCTGACCGATCCATGCACTGTACCACCCGTTGGGAAACGGCTCTAATTAGTAAGTCGGATATCCCAGGCTCCAACGCATGGCGCATCCCTGTGAAATCATCGATACCCAATACCAGAACTGCGACCATGGGTGAGTGATTTTGGGATCGGGTTTCATTCAGGCGATCGCAGAATAAATCACGATTTGGCAACCCAGTCAGTTGATCGTAGTGGGTAATGTAATCAATCAATTCATCTAGTTTGTAAAGCGTTTGTGAGGAATTTGCCATCAGCGTACCAACTTCATCATTAAACTCTGTGGGTAAGTGCGGCAATATTCTTGTATCGAGGTAGTTTTGTAGAGCCTCCGAGGTTAAGATTACCGGAACCAGGAGGTAGCGTAGCGTAGAAAGCGTTACTGCCGTACCCGCTAATGTCGCCAGCAGAGCAATCAGCAGAACCCGGACTGATGTCTCTACAGAGTAAGCGTTTGAGGTAAGAAACCAGACCATTAAGGTTAGCAAAGGAACGTGCGTGCCTAAAAATGCAACCACCATAATTTTGGCAGTGTAGCTTTTTTTTAGCCAGGGGAGATGCCCCAAGGATGAGTATAGGTTAAGGTTAGGCTTTTGTTGCATAGGACTCGGTTTAAAATTTTAAAGTTGGTAGAGTATCCAGCAGTCTCGTACTAGGTGCGTTGGCTCCAGAAACGGCTTTTTTAACTAAGGAGCGATCGCCTTAGATTTGACAGATATTTTACAAATCGATCGGCAATACCGGGCTACGATCGCTTGTCTGATAAAATATCCAAGTGATCGCTAAACAACAAATATATGTACTGACCCTAATCGCCTTTTTCAAAAACGTCAGTGATCCGCGCCACAAATCACAAAGTTGATTTTTCAAAAGCTACAAATTAGCTTGACATTCAGCTTTTAGTCCGCTACTGATAACTAATGACTACTAACTAGATTACTAAAAAGGGAACTATGAAAAAAGTAGCCGTGTTTGGCAATGCAGGAGGCGGTAAATCAACTCTCAGCAAGAGGTTATCTGAAATCACTGGTTTGCCACTTTACGCCTTGGATAAGATTCAATATCAATCTGGGGGTGCTGAGGTTCCAAATGAAGAATATAAACATATCCATGAGAAAATTTTGGCTACTGACCGATGGATTATAGACGGGTTTGGTTGTATGGAAACCGTCTGGCTTCGACTCAACGAGGCGGATAGTCTGGTTTTTGTTGATTTGCCACTATACGTGCATTTCTGGTGGGTGACTAAACGGCTGATTACAGGTAAGTTTATACCCCCAGAAGGCTGGCCGGAAAAGAGTCCTATCTTAAAGAGTTCAATTAATAGTTACCGTGTTCTTTGGTTGTGTCACAAATATTTGACTCCCAGATATCGGGATTATGTCGATCGCGCTCAAAATACCAAAAGTGTTTATCACATCAGATCCACTGAAGAGATTTCACAATTTTTTGAATCGATAGTGCAAATAACAGTTGACAGTTGACAGTTGACAGTTGTTAGCTGCTACCAATAACCAATAATATCATGTCCGATCTAGTCACCGCGATACCTTCGTCGGGGCGGGTTTATCGCATCTCTCATTGTTAATATAGATCGTTCCTTAACCTACTCCTACAGCAATTATGGGCGAAGCGAAGCGGAGGGAATTGACCGGACACGATCTAACTAATAATCAATAACTAATCGCCAATAACTAAGGACTACTGACTACTGACTACTGACTACTGACTACTGACTAATTGATGCCACAGCCAATCGCAAATTCCCTTGAAATTCTCCCAAAATGCGATCGCACTCTTCCTTCTCCAAATTAGTCCAGTGCATCATCAAAGCTAATTTAACCGACTTGCCACTTTTTTCGAGCAAAAAACCCGCCTCATCCCGGTTCAAATCAGTTAAATCCTGCAACATCCGCACAGCCCGATCGCGCAATTTCTTATTAGTCACTGCCACGTCAACCATTCGATTGCCGTAAACCTTGCCCAGCTTCACCATTACCCCAGTCGAAAGGATATTCAAAGCCATTTTTGTGACTGTACCGGCTTTCAAGCGCGTCGATCCCGCCACTACCTCCGGGCCAACCAACAACCGAATATCAACATCAGCCTCAAAATTCACTTGTTCGACGGGTACGCAAGCCATAAACACAGTTTTCGCCCCCCGCTGGCGCGCCGCCTGCAAAGCGCCCGCCACAAACGGCGTCGTACCTCCAGCCGTAATGCCGACAACCACATCTAAGTTGGTAATTTGACGGTGGGCGATCGCCTCGGCCCCATCCTCAGCCCGATCCTCCAAATCCTCCGAACTCCGCACCAAAGCCCCCGCACCCCCGGCAATTATGCCCTGTACGAGTTCTGGTGGCGTGCAGAAGGTGGGGGGACACTCGGCCGCATCCAGCACCCCCAAACGCCCGGAAGTACCCGCACCGACATAAAACAGGCGACCTCCTTGACGCAGAGACTCGGCTGCAATGTCGATCGCTTGGGCTAACTGTTCGCGGGCACGGGCGATCGCGCTTAAGGTTTCGGCGTCTTCCCGGTTGAACAAGTCCACTAATTCGATCGAACTGAGTTGGTCTAAATTCTCGCTGTTGGTATTCACCTGTTCAGTCAGCAGATGGCCCCGTTCTTCCAAATTCTTCATTTTTTGTTAGTTGTTAATTGTCAGTTGTCGGCTAGTCCGTGGAGGGGGTAGGCACGGGGACACTACCCCTACAAAACGATGATTTCCCTGAGAATGAAACCGCCCTGCCTTCTTCCCTTTTCCGTCTTCACCTCGAATCTCAATATCCATCCGTTAAATCCCGTATACTACTCGTTGCCGAACTTCCTATTACAAAAGTCCTTCGAGTCGGCGGCGAATAGAATCCAGTTCGTTTTGGGAAACCTCAGAATCAGGTTCGGGTTCGGGCTCGGACTCCGGCTGCCACTGAGTCTGTGTTACATTGTCTTCTGGCGGAATAGCCAGCGCGCCCGCGGGGACAAGTTCCCAATCATAATCAACACTGTCGCAGAACTCCTTAATTTCCTCCTCGTCGATCGCCTCGACAGTGGGCTCGGGGAAATCCTGAGCTTCCAACATCACGCCAAAGCGGGTGGCGTCGTCTTCTGACTCAAACATCAGAACTTTGTTGCGATCGCCGAGTTGAATGGTATGAATTCCCTCATTCTCGGTGCGGGCATTGAAGAGTAAGACGAACACTCGCATAAGTTTTAAAGACCTTCTTAACCACCGTTTTTTTATCTTAGAAGCGATCGTGCGATTTTAGATTTTAGATTTTAGATTTTAGATTGACTGTCGATTTTAGGTGGTGTTGCGTGTTTTGATTAAGTTCGGTAAAGGTTTCTAGAGTCTACTCTGGAGTGGGGGCGTGTTTAGATTTTAGATTTTAGATTTTAGATTTTAGATTGACCACCGATCCTGCACTGCGGGGGGAATCTAGAGGATTTGGAGGAGTTGGAGGACTTGGTTTTAGGTGGTGTTGCGTGTTTTGATTAAGTTCGGTAAAGGTTTCTGGAGTCTACCCTGGAGTGGGGGCGTGCCTTTTGCCTGCGATCGATCCGGGGATCGGCACTTCCGACCTCACTTCTGAGTCTACCAAAGGCAGAAGCCACCCTGGCGAATCACAGAGATTATACCTGTCTAAAATCGGCTGATTTCCTATAATTCCTGAATTCTCTGATTTTTGAGAAACACCCATGACTAACTCGGACGATAACAAAAATCAACTCGCACCCCGTCCCCATCGCCGCTGGTGGCGTCTGCTGCTGCTTAGCGGTACGGGATTAAGTATTCTCGCCTTGGTGGGGGCGGCGGTAGGATACCAGTGGGTGCGGGAAAAGTTAGCTCCTTTGGTGGAAACGGAAGTCAGTCAGTTGCTGAAGCGACCTGTGCAACTCGGACGTTTGGAGGGATTTTCTCTGACAGGTTTGCGGTTTGGCCGATCGACTTTACCTGCAACTCCTACCGATCCCGATTACGCTTCTACAGAAGCAGTGGAAGTGCAATTTTCAATCTGGCCACTGCTGTTCAACCGCACTCTCAAATTAGACATTACCTTAGTTAAACCCAGCGCTTATATCGAACAGGATGCTCAAGGCCGCTGGGTTAATATTCCAACTAGGGAGCAAAAATCTCCGGGTTTATTTAAAACTGAAGTTGAGGCAATTCGAGCTGAAAATGTTGGCGCAGTTTTGGTCCCTAGTCCCGCAGTCGGACAGAAAACTTCGGCTCCTATTTCTGTAAATCTGAAAAATGGCAGTGCTCTATTTCGCGACCAAAATCAGCGCGTTCTCTACGAAGTAAACGGTCAGTTTACTAACAGCGATAATTTTATACTTAAAGCTGACTCTATGTTACCTGCAGCTCAAACTAACCTGCAGTTGCAAGGTCAAAATTTGCCTTTGCCCGACCTCGCTCGCTTGCTAAAACTTTCCAGCATTTCTTTACAAAAAGGTCTTGCTAATGGCAATTTGACCGTGCAAGTGCGAGACAATAAAGTATCGGGAATTACCGGAACGGCTAGTTTTGGAGGAGTGCAAGCGAGTATTCGTCCGCTGAAACAAATCATACAAAATAGCAGCGGTCAGTTGCGGTTTCAGGGAACTAATTTTATTGTCGATAGTCTGGCGGCTAATTACGGTCTAATTCCGCTGAGAATAGCAGGCACTGTTGCCACGGGAACTAATTTTAATTTGGAGAACGCTAGCTTCAATCTAACAACTAATGTGCAACCAGTCGCTTTTGCAAGTGTTGTCAGCGCGGTGGAGACAGAGTTAGGGCAGAAAGTTGTATTGCCCGTTGCTGTGGCGGGGGAAGTGAAGGCGGATGCCAAGCTGACTGGAACAGTTGCAATGCCGGTGCTGACAGGTACGATCGCCTCGACAAAACCCGCTACGGTCGATCGACTGCAATTAAACAATATTAGCACTAATTTCAAATTGGAACGGGGGAGAATAGCTCAAACCCCAACTCCCAATTCTAAATCTTCTATTCCCCCGTTTTCCTCTTTAGGTTTGACTTTGAGCGATATTTTGCTAGTGCCGGCGGCGGGGGGTAAAATTGGTGGCAAAGGTGAAGTTGATATTGCCTTGGGAAGTGAGAATTCGCGATCGGGTTTGGTGTTTGACTTCCAAGTTGAAAATGTACCCGGAGACGCGATCACCCAAATTTACGCTCTCCCAATTCCTGCTGGTGTTAATATTGGCAATGTCTCCGCAAAAGCTCAAATTTTCGGCCCGTTAGACAACATTCAAGCGAGAGTTCAATGGCAAGCACCGCAAGGAACTTTCCCCGCTGCAGGCGAAATTCGAGCCGCAAGGAATTCGGCTGATTTGCAAAATACAGTTGTGAAAATTGGCAACGCTTCTGTTAACGTGGATGCTGCGCTAAAAGACCGTCAGTGGCAAGCTTTGATCGAGGGCGATCGCGTGGATCTCAACAGTTTGCAGCAAGTGCTGCCCGACCTTAATTTGCCTCCTGAACTAACCGGTTTGTTCAGCGGAACCGTCGAAGCTGCGGGAACTCTGGACGATTTGAGTTTAAATGCGATCGCTGCGACAGGCAAAGGAAGGTTGAATATTGCTGACAGTATTGTTGATGTTAATGGCGAACTAGAATCGGGGAAATGGCAAGTTTTTGGCAACACTGAAAAAGTAGCTGTCAATCAATTAATTGATATTGGATTGCCGTTTTTAGCACGGGAAACGACCGCAGATATAGACAATCTAAAATCCAAAATCGAAAATCTAAAATCGTTAGGCGGGCAGCTAGCAGGTGAATTTCGAGTGGGGGGCAATGTTGACAATTTGACTGCTGGCGGAATCAATGTTAATGCCAACGGTAGGCTCAATTTTGCCGACAGCAATGTGAATTTAAACGGAGAATTGGTGGCGGGAAACTGGCAAGCAACAGCACAAACAGATCGCACTTCCATCGACCGCTTAGTAGATTTGACACTGCCGATTTTAGATGTGGCTTCAGCATTCAATCCCGAAAATCAGCAATCTGCAAATCTCAATAATCTAAAATCCAAAATTCAAAATCTAAAATCGATTGACGGACTGCTATCGAGTCAATTTACAGCATGGGGAAGTCTTGACAATTTGACGGCTAGCAGTATCAATGCCAGCGGCAGCGGCAGACTCAATCTTGCCGGCAGCAATGTTAATTTTAAAGGAGAATTGGTGGCCGGAAACTGGCAGGGAACGGCAGAAACAGATCGCACTTCCATCAGCCGCTTGGTAGATTTAGGATTGCCGATTTTAGATGTGGCTTCAGCATTCAATCCCGAAAATCCCCAAACAGTAGCCAACATCAACAATCTAAAATCCAAAATCCAAAATCTAAAATCGTTAGACGGACAAATATCTAATCAAATTCAAGCCAGCGGTAGTCTTGATAATTCAACCGCCGCCGACATAGGTGTCAGCAGCAGCGGAAAACTCAATATAGGGGACGGTACTCTTGCTTTTAGAGGTAAATTAGAAGACAGACGCTGGCAAGCTTTCGCCGATGCCGATCGAGTTATTCTCAGTCGCTTAGCACTAGATTTGGGAATACCTATTTTAGATGTAGCTTCAGCATTTAATCCCGGAAGTCAGCAAACTGCCAACATCAACAATCTAAAATCCAAAATCCAAAATCTAAAATCGATTGACGGCAGAGTTAACGGCGAATTCCAAGCAGCGGGTAGTTTGGATAACTTGACAGCGAAGGGAATTAATGCTAGCGGAGAAGGAGTGATTGTGGTCGATCGACTCGGGGCGATCAATACTACAGCAAAATTGGAAAACGGCAACTTGCAAGCATTGCTGGAAACCAACGGAATTGCCGTCAGTAATTTAGAACAAACCCTCAAACAAACAGGTTTGCTGACAGCGGATTTACCACCAGAAATTAACGGAACCCTCGACGGCCAAGTCCGCATTTTGGGAACAGTAGATAATCTAACCGCCAACGGCATCACCGCCAACGGCGACGGACAAATTCGACTCGCCAACGGCGGAGGAATTGTCAATGCTAAAGGCAGCGCCGCATCGGGGAATTGGCGCGCGTCAATTGAGGGCGAGCAAATTGCTCTAAGTCGCTTCCAGCAAGCTTTTGAGTCGCAGCGACAAAGCTTGCAAACCGGAGGTGTAGTCTCTGGTGTCCAAAATCTCCCCCAGCTTGGAGGGCTGTTTAACGGCAATATCAATTTATCCGGCCCGATTGCGGCGGGCACGGGGGCACCGCCCCTACAAAATGTTCGCGCCGGTGGCAGTTTCCGCATCTCGGAATTGCCGTTTTTGAACCAACCTTTTGAGGCAGTATTTAATTGGGACGGCAAACGGGTGGAAATTGAGAACGCTACAACTCCGGGTTTGACAGCAAACGGCTTTGTTAACGTCGAACTCGAAGGTAGAGGAGGGCCCTCAATTTCCAACTTAGATTTGGATGTCAGACTCGCCAAATTTAACCTGGAAGCCTTACCAGCAGAACAACTAGGATTTTTGTCTACAATTGCGGACAAAAATTCCTCACAGCAAAACCCACCCCTGCGCGGCAATGTAGATTTTACCGGCAGCCTTACCGGAACCCTCGCCGCCCTCAGCTTAGTTGGCGACGTGGAAGTCCGAAATTTAGCAGTAAATCAAATCGCTTTTGACCCGGTACTGGCGGGGAGTGTGAATGCGGATGCTGGGAAAAGTGTAGATTTGCGTTTGGCCGGTCGCCAAGACAAAATCGAAGTAGCTTTAAATCAATCTTTTCTGCCGACATCTTTCTTAATTCAACGCGGGGAATCCGTGGCTAGAGGCCAAACCGAGGGAGAAACTTTGCGAGTTAATTTAAGCGATTTTCCCCTCGCTGCTTTGAATCTATCACCCGGTAAAGATGCTGGTTTGGGGCCGATAACTGGTACGGTTTCGGGACAAGTAAATGTGCCCGGTTGGAAGATGCCGTTAAATCCGGCGACTTTGCAAGCAAGTGGACAAATTGCGATCGCCCAACCGGCGATCGGCTACATTAAAGGTGACAGTTTCCAAGCCGAATTTAGCTACGCTAACGGCAGCGCCACTCTCACAAATGGCATATTCCGCCAAGGCAGCGGTCAATACTTAATTTCCGGCAATGTTCAAACAGGCGCCAACCCGCAATTTGCCGGGAAAGTTAACGTACAGCAAGGCAATTTGCAGCAGGTTTTAACCGCTTTGCAATATTTCAATTTAGGCGACTTGGCTAGAGGCCTAAAACCTCCCGTTTACGCTAGCGCCGCCGACGTGCAAACTGTAGGAGTGGGAGAACCAGAAGCCCCGCTAATCGAACAGTTGCGCCGCTTGGCAGAAATAGAAGTAATTTTGCAGCAGCAGCAAGCAGTGGAAACATCAGAAAAATTGCCTCCCTTATCCCAATTGCAAGGCACTTTTGGTGCGGAAATTGCTGTCGCCGGTTCTTTGCAAACGGGTGTGGAAGCTCAATTTAATGTGAAAGGTGATAACTGGCAGTGGGGAGAATATGTCGCTGAAACGTTCAGCCTTGAAGGCAGTTTTCAGGACGGAATCTTAACTGTTTTGCCTTTGGAAATTCGATCGGGCAAAAGTGCGATCGGCTTTTCGGGACAAATCGGGCAAAAAGCTCAATCCGGGCAGTTGCGGGTAGAAAATGTGCCCGTTGAAGAGTTGGCAGAACTGGTGGAATTGCCTTTTGTGGATGTCACGGGAAATTTGAATTTACGGGCGAATTTGGCCGGCAGTTTGGAAAACCCGCAAGCCACCGGGGAATTGAGTTTGGTTGACGGTACGCTAAACGGAGAACCGATTAAACAAGCCGACGGCAGTTTCAGTTACAGCAACGCCCGCCTGAATTTTGGCGGCAGCGCTTTGGTAACTCAAACCGAACCGATTGAAGTGCAGGGAAGTTTGCCTTTTGAGTTGCCGTTTGCAGCCGTGAAAGCTGACAGCAATCAAATCGATTTGAGGGCGAATTTGCAAAATGAAGGTTTGGCAATTATTAATGTATTGACTCCGCAAGTTGCGTGGGTCAGCGGTCAGGGACAGGTGCAAATTCGCGTGGGAGGAACGCTGCAAGACCCTGTAGCGCAAGGAATTGCGAATTTTGACAATGCAACCGTCCGCGCGCAAGCCTTCCCAGAACCGCTGACGGGGCTGACTGGGACGGTGCGCTTTGAGGGCGATCGTATTCGGGTAGAAGGAATTCGGGGACAGTTGAGTCAGGGAGAAGTTGTCGCCCAGGGCGTGATTCCGCTGTCTGTGCCTTTTGCGGAGGGCGATGTCGATGTGGCTAATCCTTTGACTGTAAATTTAGACAAGTTGGCAGTGAACCTCAAAGGATTGTACAGCGGCGGCGTAGTCGGTCAAGTGCAGGCAAGGGGCACGGCTAGGCGTCCGCAGTTGAGCGGTAATATTGAACTGTACAACGGCGAAGTATTTCTCCGAAGTCCCGGCGGCGGCCGAACTGAGTTAGCTTCTTCCTCTTCTGCTTCTGATTCTGATTCGACATCTTCCCCTTCCCCTGCGACTGAGGTTTCTGATTCCCCTTCTGCTGCGACTTCCCCTTCCCCTTCCCCTTCCCCTTCCTTTGAAGTTGGATTGAACGATTTACGACTGAATTTGGGCCGGGGAATTCGGGTCACAAGTGCGCCGATATTGAGTTTTCAGGCGACTGGGGGCTTGACGGTGAATGGAACTCTAGATGACCTTCGCCCGGAGGGTACAATTCGGTTGACTTCCGGGTCGGTGAATTTGTTTACAACGCAGTTTAGACTCGATCGAGGATACCCGCAGACTGCTACCTTTGTACCAACACAAGGACTCGATCCGACGCTGGATGTGAGATTAGCAACCTCGGTGCAGGAAGTAACGCGGTTCCGCACTCCCGGCACATCTGTAGCCTCTGAAATCGCAGACGAACCGACAACTTTCGGCAGCGTGCGGAGTGTCCGAGTTCAAGCGTTAGTGCAGGGAAGGGCTTCTCAGTTGGGAGAAAATCTGGAGTTAAGGAGTTCTCCGAGTCGATCGGAAACAGAGATTGTAGCGCTCTTGGGCGGCAGTTTCGTGCAGACTTTGGGACAGGGAGACAGTACACTGGCGATCGCAAATTTAGCCGGTGCGGGTTTATTGAACAACCTTCAATCGGCGATTACCAACGCCACAGGATTGAGCGAATTTCGCTTATTTCCCACTCGGATTAGAGGCAACGAAGCACAAAGTGCTAGTTCCAGTTCAGGTGCGGGTTCTCTCGGTTTAGGTTTAGAAGTTGGGTTTGACATCACGCGCAATATTTCAGCATCAATCATTCGAGTTCTGTCAGCAAATCAACCGACTGAATTTACTGTGCGCTATCGATTGAGCGATAAACTTTTACTCAGAAGTTCCAGTAATTTTCAAGGAGACAATCGCGTCACTGCTGAATATGAATTGAGGTTTTAGTTAGCAAAAAATACAGTCTAAAAAAAGCTGAATATCCTCAATCAGGAGCCGAACAAGTGAAAAGGAGAGAAGCACTAAAATTGGTAACAGTAAGCATGAGTTCTTTAATAGGGACAATATATTACTCGGGAGACCAATATATGCTTGGAAGTACGGTCAAAAATCATTATGACTGGATATTACTATACTGGATGCCCTATGACAATAATCTCTCAAGATTCGGGCAACCAATTATTCAAATGCTAAGTAAAGGTGTAAAAAATGACAAGGTTTTGGTAGTAGTACAATCAGACTTTAGTGGAGCAGCACAAGTTTCTAGAACCATCATTAGCCAAGGTAAAGTTGATACCCAATACTTAGAAACAGCAGATAGTAGTAGCCCAGAAGTCTTGAGTGAGTATCTGACTTGGGCACAATCTCAATTTCAAGCCAAACGCTGGGCTATTGTGTTTTTAGGTCATAGTGGAACGCTTATGGAAATCAGCCCCGACGAACATCCCACCTCCCCTTTAATTTCAGAAATTAGATGGATGAATCTTCAAAAAATAAATCAAGTTATCTTTAATTTTAACCAATCTGTAAAGGGAAATTTAGAATTATTATTTTTCCAAAATTGTAATAAAGGAAATATTGAAGTACACCATACCTTCCAAAATACTGCTAAGTATACGCTTTCATCTCAGCTAGAACTTGGAGCGCCCAATTACTATTATGAGAAATTGTTAAGTGATTTGAGCGATTATCCAGACATTGATGGTTCTCAGCTAGCTAAAAAGATTATGGATTATGAACAGCCTAATATGTACCATAGTTTGACATTAACTAACAATCATTATTTTCGTTATTTGCAGGAAAAAGTTAATGTTGTGATTGATTCTATTTTGCAAGCAGATATTGCACCTGTGAAAGTTTTTATCTCCTCAATTTTAGGGTCGGGAGTCAATTTTCCCAATAACAATACTGTAGTAGTTTATCGTAACTTTGGAGAAACCTTTGTTGATTTCGGAAAGTTTTTACAAAAACTTACCCAATTATCAGGTGCAAGTCCGTCAGCTTGTAACGATTTACTGTTATTTTTAAATAATTTTCTCATTCAGAGAGTGCAACAGAATGGTGAATTACTTGACTTAAGAATTAGACATAAGTATAAAAACTTATCAGGATTAGGTTTATTCTTACCTAGAAATCGGCAGAAACTGGAAAAGTATTTGTATTTATCGGTTTATTCAGACTTAAAGCTTGTAGAGCTTTTTGAGGCAGTTGTATTCGAGACAAAAAAGAACTAAAGATATTGGGGATATTTTACTTTCCCGACTTCACAGAAGCAGTCTGGGAGGTAAAAGAACAGCCAGCATTCGCTCCCAATTCCCACTTCCCAATGCTATAATAGTAACAGCAGCAAATTGGTGCTGCAAACCCCGCACACAAGGTTATAGGAGTTAAGTCAAATGGCAAACAAACTCCAAGTCAATACACAGCCGATCGGCTACAGCGACTTTTACTGGAACCGCTTTAGTCCGAGAGTTGCGACTATCAGCAGTGTCCGCAACGCCAATCACTGGGACGGCGGATTTATCACCTATATTGCATTTCCCACAAAAGTAGAAGCTACAGCAGCAATGAAATATTTGCTCTTGAATCAAAAAGCTGCTGATGTCGATATGCGGAAAGCCAAGCGAATGAAAGCAAAAGGCATTCGGTGGGAACTCAAAATTCGGGGTTTAGCTTTTAATGAAGTGCTGAAGCTTGCGACGATGGATATAACTGGAAAGCTAGTTATGTCGCCTGCAGCTACTACTCAAGCCACAGGCTGATAATTGAAAAACTTCGTAGTTGCGCTAAGGGTGGTAAAGCGCAACTACCACCTAAAAATCTCTCACATATTGCATTTTCCTTCTTCCTTCTTCCTTCTTCCCCCTTCCTTCTCTAATATGCGTTTCATCAGCCCCAAAACAGACTTTGCATTCAAAAAAATATTCGCTTCTTCCGAACATCCAGAAATTCTCATCAGCTTCCTAAATGCAATGCTGTATAACGGAGAACCAACCATCCAAGAATTAGAAATAATTGACCCTTATTCAGCAGGAAGCGTTACAGGATTGAAAGACACTTACCTGGATGTCAAAGCCAAGATTACCGGCAACAAAACGGTGATTGTGGAAATGCAGGTACTAAACGTCGCCGCCAAGGAATCGAACAAGGCATCGAAAGGGGTAAAATTGAGGGGGAAATAGGATTAATTATGCGTCAGATAGTCCGGCGGGTGGGTGAGGTTACACTGGAAGTTCAAACTCGCATCGAGGGGTTATCTGCGGAAAAGTTAGATGATTTGGGAGAGGCTTTGTTGGATTTTAGGAGTCAAGAGGATTTGATGGCGTGGTTGGAGTCGGCGGGATGAACTGATGAGTTAAAAAGAGAGTCAGGGGTTTTTGCGGATTTGGTATAATTCCCAATCTCTGGATTCATTTAAACTTTAGTATCTGCGGGAACTTCCCTCTGTACCAGCATCCAACCTAACACCGCTAAACTAACTCCAAGAGCGAGAAATCCTAAATCCCAAGCTAACTCGTTGATACCGGGTTTGACGTGGTGGATTCCCAAAATTTGATGGTCAACAATGCCTTCAACAAAGTCAAAAAATCCAGCACCAATTAATATTGAACCAAAAAAAGTTTGAGTTGACAAAGGAACATCTTTGCGCTTAACCGCACGCCACAAACAGAAGATTCCCGCCACTGTTACCAACCAATCCGCAGCGTGAAACAATCCATCTCCGAGGGTATTTAATTCTAAACCGGCAACGGTAGTATCGGTTTTAACGCTGCTAAACATATGGTGCCACTGGAGGAGTTGGTGCAGCACAATGCCGTCAAAAAAGCCTGCTTGACCGATACCGAGGAGAATTCCTGCGATAATTAGAGGTCGGCGGTTGTTAACAGCGGTGGCTGGTGAGTTTGTGCGATCGTCCAATAGAAAACCTCCGATGTTTTAAATGCTGAGCCTGGGTCTGTGAAGGGATTTGCCAGTACATTTTTCAGTTTTGCTGCCCAGGGCGGGACATCGCATCATCCGCGAGATAGATTTGTCGAGTGAAGTGCGATCCTCTTCGAGGGCTTCGCTAACGCGCGTTGATTTTTGATGGATGATTGGAAAGTGCGATCGAATCTTGCCTGCAATAACTTCTAAAACACCATCCACATACTAATTGATAGTTTTCATTACATTAAACTTCAACATATTTGCATAAAGTCCTGGCTTCAGGAATAGAGGAACCAGATTGACGCAACTCTTCTAAATGAAAAACTATGGCTGCTTTAATTTGCTGTTCGACTTCCTCGATAGTTGTACCTGTTGCTACGCATCCGGGTAAATCTGGAACATAAGCAGAATAATTGCTTTCTGATTTCTGGATGGCAATTGCATAACGTATAATTCTGCTTTGACTATCTGCTTTTGGGTTTGCCCACACCATAGACCCTTCTGGCGTCAATTCCCATCTGTCGCGAGGCGAATTAGTTTCTACATATCGTTGAACCAAGCCATCAGCAGCGAGTTTTTTTAAGACCACCATCATGTCAGGTTCTCGCGGTACATCTCGACGGGAAAGTGCATTTGCCAATTCGTACCAACTCCACTTTCCTTGACCTTTAGCTACTAATTCCAGCAGCACTAATTCAAGCTGGGTTAATTGAGTTAGGTTTTTCATTCTTTTTATCGTATAACTGTAAGGATTCAGGTCTAAAAACTTGCGGCTCCAACGCTTGTCGGGTAAGGGTTTTAGGGCAAAATAAGGGTTTTTGTCTTTCGTGGTTAATTGTCAATAAACGACGACGAGTGACAGTTTTTCGTGGTTTATTGAGAAGAGAGATTGATTTAGTATCAAGCTCCATATCTAAAGTCTTTGCCCAGCAAGGAGTTCAGTGACCTGAATCCTTACGTATAACTTATCCAACTCGAAAAAACTGCCCCATCGCTTGAAATTATTGAGTCTCTTCTCGCTGTAACTGCTGTCTAATTTTTGCCAATTTCCTAACTGTTTCCACAGAGTACAACCGTTCTCCACAGCTTAGGCAAACTTCAGCGGATACTTTTAAGATAGCAGTATGGTTGCCGCCCCGTAAAAGTTTCTTGACTTCTTTGATAACTATTTCACCGCCGCAATTAGGGCATTTTTCTACAGAGTTCATTCGGAATTTATGCTATGCAAATACTGCTGCTACGGCTTTCGGCAATGCGATGGGTACGAAATATGCGACTGGATACAAATAATCTTCACCGGATTCGTCAATAACTCGGATAAATTGATGGTCAGCAGCGCGATTATCCGGTATTATTTGGTAGATTTTTCGCACTTCTAAGGATGCTTGATAGTCTTGATTGTTAATGCAAACTACAAATTGTGTTTCTAAGTTATGGGGATTCATGACTCCTCCTATAAAATATATTTGATTTTGATTTCTTTTTTTCCAATGCCGTGTGCTTCGTACCAATGTAGCTCAGCTTAGCAGGCTATACCATCAGTAAGGATAATTGTTACAATTCCTTTGAGTTTTCTCCAACGTCCATTACCATAATTTTTCTGCAAACGTTCCACTTCCCGAATTGATTTACCTACTGCTTTTGTTTCAATATTAGTAATGTTTCCGATAATTTGAAAGTTCATTCGACATCAAACATTATGTTAACAATTAGTATCACTGGTAGCCTTTTAGCCCAGTCCGGTGAGGGCCAGCTATCGGAAACGTAGAAGTGGCGCGGTTTCGTGGTTAAAGCCTCTGTTATAAATCTTCACAAAACTCTGTAACCCTTAGATGTTGTTACACTCTACAAGTCTCGACGCGAGAGAAGAGAGCACCCACACCCCAACCCCCCCAACCCCACCCACACCCCCCCCCCACAGGGAGGTGGCCAATTTGTGCTTTGGTGTTAAATTTTAGATCTTTGTAGTACAACCTATCGTTATTCACACGCCAACCCACCCGATCGCCAAAAGCTTCCCAAATTTCCCGATCGTATTCTCTGCTTCCCCCCAGACTTTCATAGATGCGTTTCTGCACCGAAAAGCCGAAACGTCCGTTACTGTATTTTACCCAAAGTTGGTCAATAGTTCGTAAGTCTTCACAGGGGAATCGATCGATATCTTCAATGCTGAGCCACCTCTCCTCTGTTCTGCCTGCTGCTTCCAGCATCTTATTCGTCGTTTCCTCATCTGCCTTTTGCCATTTTCCAGTTGCCAGTAAATCGCGCAACTTAGTGTAGTCTACTCCGCGTTCTGACTTGAGGGGAACATCCGGCTCAATAGCAGTAAAACTATGAGGTGCAGGTTGAGGGGATTTTTCGGTTTTAGCACCATTTTCCGAACTCGGTTGATATGATATAGCTGTTGGGTGTGTCTGTGAAACAGCAATTCTTTTTATTGCTTTAATCGCATCCATATCACCAGGAAATGCAACTAATACCCGAATCCACAACTGTTCTGCCAAATCTAGATTCTTGTTGATTTCAGCCTGGGAAGCATCATACTTGAGCGTCAGCATATCAGCTAAAGTGGCGTATTTCGGCAAAAGAATTAGGTGAGATTTTTCAATAGGTTCAGCAATAGTTAGAGGTGTTTGCTTGGGTTTCCCACATTGGCGGTTGAGTTCGGGTACTCGATGGATTAAATATTGATTCAATCGTTCAACAGTCGCACATTTACCTTGAGTACCCAATCCTTCTAGTAACGCACGAGTAAAACTACCTTGTTGTAAATCTTCAATTTCATAAGATATCTGATTTGGACTACAGGAAGCAATGCTGATGACTCCCATTTGCCGCGCTTGTTCAGCGGTTTGACGGCCAATCCCCTCAACTGACTTTCCCTCATCGCGGCAAGCATCCAAAATCAAAATAATATTATCAGCCCCGCAGCGTCGCAAGCGTTGGATAATATAATTAACTGAAATATTACTATTTGCAATATCTTCGGGAAAACCGTCACTCGGCATCAAATAATCCCACCCATTTTGACGAACTCCGTGACCGCTGAAGAAAAACCAAAAGTTATCTCCCGCACTCATAAAAGGCCGTTCAAACATAAGGTGTAACAACCGCATCACGTTCGATCTAGTAGGCAGCAACTGTTTGTCCGATGAGTCTTCCGAGAAATGGTAAACTTTCTCAAATCCCGCCTCATTGCAGAGAAAATCCCGCATTAATTCTGCATCCCGCTTAGCATATTTCAGCGGACGTTGCAGGTGCTCGTATTCATTAATACCTATGACAACAGCCCAATTTTTCGCCATTTCACTTTGATTGTTCCCGTTTAAACTTGAGCTTTATCGCTCCTTTTCCTCCCGCTGCGGCCCCGTTACCGATGATGCTAATTTGTCCCTGACCGTTAATTTCCACCGATAGCTCAATTTCCTCTAACTCCATCTTAGACTTGCGATCGCGCTTCTCTTCACTGCGGATTAGGAGTCGATCGACAACTGCCAGCAAATGAGCCATTTCTTGCTCTAATGTCTCTACACTGACATTATGAATTCTAAATTCACCCGTGGCATCGGGAAGTTTTGGCGGTTTAGAAGACTTTGACGGTGATTCCATATCCAAGAAAGGTGCTCCCCCCATTCCCAGACTTTTGCCACCATCAGCAGTAACGACTTGAGGCGACTCGCCCGGAATATCGCTGGTCACAATCCTAATCGTTTCATCTGGCATAAGTGTTTAAGACTCCAAACTATCGAGATATTTTTGCTAAATGCGATCGCCCACAATAATTTTATATTCTACCTGAAATTTATCAACTGTTAAACAAGCCCCCGGATTCATCTGTGGAATGGGCATCTTGCACGCCCGAAATGTTAAATTTTAATACTAAAAAATCGATCGCCCGCTCGCCCAAAACTACATAATGTGACTTACAAGTTCGATCGTACTTCTATCAAAAATCCTAAATCCCAAAACCTCATTGCCCAAACAGACCCTTTCTATGGCAACCTAAAAAACAGCAGACACATTTTTATAGACCTTAGTAACAAAACTCTAGCAACCAGTTATGCAAACTCTGCCGAACCCCACTAAAACCCTCACCACCGAACCAACCTTCGACACCACCATCAAACGCCGCAAAACCCGGCCCGTCAAAGTCGGTAGCGTCACGATCGGCGGTGGCAACCCCGTCGTCGTACAATCGATGATTAACGAAGACACCCTCGACATCGACGGTTCAGTCGCCGGAATTCGGCGCTTGCACGAGATTGGCTGCGAAATCGTCCGCGTCACCGTGCCCAGCATGGCCCACGCCAAAGCTTTAGCCGAAATCAAGCAAAAACTGCACGCCACCTACCAACCCGTGCCCCTCGTCGCCGATGTCCACCACAACGGTATGAAAATTGCTCTCGAAGTGGCTAAACACGTAGACAAAGTGAGAATCAATCCGGGACTTTACGTGTTCGAGAAGCCGAAAGCCGACAGAACCGAATACACCGACGCCGAATTCGCGGAAATTGGCGAAAAAATCCGCGAAACCCTGGAACCTCTAGTGATTTCCCTGCGCGACCAAGGCAAAGCTTTGCGAATCGGCGTTAATCACGGTTCCCTCGCCGAACGGATGCTTTTTACCTACGGCGACACGCCCGAAGGCATGGTGGAATCCGCCCTGGAATTCATCAAAATTTGCGAATCCCTCGACTTCCGAAATATTGTAATTTCCCTGAAAGCCTCCCGCGCGCCCGTGATGGTGGCTGCTTACCGCTTGATGGCGCACCGGATGGACGAACTCGGCATGGATTACCCGCTGCATCTGGGCGTCACGGAAGCAGGAGACGGCGAATACGGCCGCATCAAATCCACCGCAGGCCTGGCACCGCTGCTGACTGACGGCATCGGCGACACCATCCGCGTCTCGCTGACAGAGGCCCCAGAAAAGGAGATTCCCGTTTGCTATAGCATTCTGCAAGCCTTGGGACTGCGGAAAACGATGGTTGAGTATGTCGCTTGTCCTTCCTGCGGTCGCACTTTGTTTAATTTAGAGGAAGTGTTACACCAAGTGAGAGAGGCGACCAAGCATCTCACCGGTTTGGATATAGCAGTAATGGGCTGTATTGTCAATGGGCCCGGAGAAATGGCTGATGCTGATTACGGCTACGTCGGGAAGCAACCGGGTTATATTTCGCTGTACCGGGGCCGGGAAGAAATTAAGAAAGTCCCGGAGTCGCAAGGTGTGGAAGAATTGATTAATTTGATCAAATCGGACGATCGCTGGGTCGATCCTTAATTGCTGTCGATCGTCCCTAGGGAGTGTTTTAAACCCGGAGATCCCCCCTAGCCCCCCTTAGTAAGGGGGGGACAAGAGCGCTCAAAGTCCCCCTTCTTAAGGGGGATTTAGGGGGATCGAGACTTTGATACAAACGAAAGAGATAGAGGGTTTCAGTCTTAAGTTGACACCGCAGAACTCGGCAAAATGGAATAATATATGTACGCCAAAGGCGAGCAGGCCTTGCCTGTGTTAGATTGAGCGTAATTATTGTGAACTCTTTTCCTCCCGCGCGTCACACAAATGGTTATAACAAAACGAGGGCTTGTTCTAAGTGCAGCAGCGGTGGTACTCACTGCCGTAACTCTTGCGAACACTGGTTGCAGTTCTAAATCTCTGGCTTCTTTTAGGGGAAGCCCTAAAGAGTTAGTTGATGAAGTTTGGCAAATTATTGACAAAAGTTATGTAGATGGCACTTTTAACCAGGTTGACTGGAAAGCGGTGCGGAATGATTATTTGAACCGGACTTATACCAGCGACGACGAAGCTTACAAAGCAATTCGGGAAATGCTGAAGAAGCTGGATGATCCTTATACGCGGTTTATGGACCCTCAAGAGTTCAGAAATATGCAGGTTGAAACTTCTGGGGAACTCACAGGAGTTGGGATTCAGTTGACTCAAGATGAGGAAACTAAGAAGTTGGTGGTGATTTCGCCGATCGAAGATACCCCTGCTTTTAGTGCTGGTATTCTGGCAAAAGATATCATTACTAAGATTGACGGCAAGAGCACAGAAGGCATGGATACGAATCAAGCAGTAAGTTTGATTCGCGGTCAGGTGAATACTGAGGTGACGCTGACGATTTTGCGGGGAAGCAAAGAATTAGAATTTAAGCTGAAACGCGCTAAAATTGAAATTCATCCTGTGCGGAAGTCGGTGCAGAAAACTCCCATCGGAGAAGTCGGCTATATTCGCTTAAATCAGTTCAGTGCGAATGCTGCATCGGAAATGCGATCGGCAATTAAGGATTTGGAACAGAAAAAAGTGACGGGCTATATTTTAGACTTGCGTTCCAATCCCGGCGGGTTGCTGTACGGAAGTATTGAAATTGCTCGGATGTGGCTCAAAGAAGGTACGATCGTCTCGACGGTCGATCGAGTCGGTGAGGCCGATAAACAAACGGCAAATAAGGCAGAACTCACAGACAAACCGTTAGTTGTACTCGTAGACGGCGGTTCAGCAAGTGCTAGCGAGATTCTATCCGGTGCTTTGCAAGACAACAAACGCGCGGTTTTGGTGGGAACAAAGACGTTTGGTAAAGGTTTAGTTCAGTCAGTACGCGGCGTGGGAAATGGTGCCGGTTTAGCGGTGACAATTGCCAAGTATTTTACTCCCAACGGCACTGATATCAACCACGCCGGGATTGAACCGGATTTTAAGGTAGAACTCACCGACGCTCAAAAACAGGAATTGAGGCGCGATCGCGATAAAATCGCTACGACGGCCGATCCGCAGTACGCAAAAGCTATGGAAGTTTTGACACAGCAAGTTACTGGTAAAACTGGGAACAATAAGGCGGAGGCCAAACCGAATGCTGCGCCAGCTAAACCAAATGCAGCGCAAGCAAAACCGAGTGCAGCACCTTCTAAATCTAAATAGAAAACTTGTGTAGGTGTCAGTTCAAAAAAAGCATTCGGCGAAGATTTACGGCCCAAAGCCCAGATTTTCAACTCGAATGCTTCGGTATTTTTTGCAATCCGTCATTGCGAGTCAGATCAAACCCAGTCAACACCCAACAATCTCGGACGGTGCAACCGAAATTAATCTAATTCATCTGCGTTAATCTGTGTTTGTCTGCCCTCATCTGCGGTGAAAAAAAGAGAATGTATTAACCGCCCCGGACAAGGGATTGACGCTGATTTACGCAGATGAATAGAAGAGAGATAGGAATAATTTTGATGCTAAAATATTTGATATCACGTTAGCTTTCGCGACGGGGAGGAAAGTAATATTAATATCAACTCCGCTAGCATCGGAATTGTAAAATCGAATCAACAGTCAATACTCAACTATCATTCAGTTTTTCAACCCCTCCTTCAACAGTCAACAGTCAACAATAATTCCGGTGCAACCAGAATTGATATAATTCCTCATTGCGGCTGGCATTTGCCGGCGCGAATTAATCCGATGCGGCGGGCGATAGCATCTTCGGGCGAATCGTAAGGGCCCCACTTTTCAATAATAGTGGGGTTTTGTTCTTCGAGTTGCGCGATCCTCTGCGAGGGTTCCGCCAACGGCAAAATTTCGCAATTACCGGCAGGACGTTTGATAATATAAAATTTGGGTGTGGCTGTCATAGCTAAATTGGTCAAATAAAATTTGGATACTAACTAGGCAATTGGGTCATTATACCAAATAGGGAAACGGCACTGCCGTGTCCAAACCGTGTCTTAGCATTAAACTCGCATTCCGACAGTAGTTGAAACCCCTGCCGGACTAAGGATTTAACAGCGGGGAACTAATAAGAATTAAAAAAAACTAACACTTTTGGAAGATGCCACAATATTTATCTATGATAAAAATATAGACATTTGTCTAAACAGTGCATTAAATCCTTTCAGAACTACCCAAATATTCTAATCAATACCAAAAAAAAACATGCAATTTTTGCCCAAAACTATTACCGAAATTCAAGCAGAAATCCTACCAGTTAAAGACTCACCGCCAGAACTTGTTACTTTCGATGTCGGCGGGATGAAATGTGCCGGCTGTGCGAAAGCTGTGGAACGTCAACTCATGCAGTATTCAGGCGTAATTTCAGCTTGCGTTAACTTGGCCGTAGAAGTCGCGACGGTTGAGTGTCAACCGGGGACTGTCGATGCAGAGGCTTTAGCGAAAAAGTTGACTGATAATGGATTTCCCTCTCAGTCTCGTTTAGGTGAAAATCACCGGGAAGCAGAAGCGACAACAATTGAACGACGGCGACAAGAAATTCGACAGCAAATCAAGCAATTGACGATCGCCCTTATCCTAATTATTCTATCCGGTTTAGGTCACGTACTCGGCACAAAAGCCCCAATTCTCAGCAATATTTGGTTTCACTGGGGACTCGCTACCCTAGCTTTGCTGCTACCGGGCCGCCCGATTATCGTTGACGGGTGCCGCAGTTTGTGGCGAAATGCACCCAACATGAATACTTTGGTAGCTTTAGGCGCTGTCACAGCTTACACCGCTAGCAACGCGGCGCTGCTGTTTCCACGGATGGGATGGGAGTGCTTTTTTGACGAACCGGTGATGCTGCTGGGCTTTATTTTGTTGGGCAAAACTCTCGAACAGCAAGCCAGACGCCGCGCTGCCTCTGCTTTGCAAGCTTTAATGGCATTGCAACCGGCAAAAGCCCGCTTAGTTGATTTTAAACTTTCGAGTTTGGATTTGCGATCGCAAGAATTGCCTTTAAACTCGACATCTGCGGTCTACGATCCACAATACATTGAAATTCCAGCCGATCGCGTCCGAGTCGGAGAATGGCTGCAAGTTCTGCCAGGGGAAAAAATACCGGTAGACGGTGAAGTCTGCGAAGGCAAAACAACAATAGATGAGTCGATGCTGAGTGGCGAATCGATGCCTGTTTTGAAGCAACCAGGAGATACAGTTGCCGCCGGAACTATCAATAAATCCGGCGCAGTTGTGATGCGGGCAACTCGCACCGGTAAGGAAACCACTGTAGCTCAAATGGTGGCTTTGGTGCAGGCAGCCCAAACTCGCAAAGCGCCGATTCAAAATTTAGCTGATACTGTGGCGGGATATTTTGTTTATGGGGTAATGGGGATATCGGTTTTAACTTTCCTATTTTGGTATTTTGCCGGCACCCATATTTGGCCTTCTGTGCTTTTAGGACACGATATGGGGCATGGGGCATCGGGCATCGGGCATGGGGCAATGGGCATCGGGAATGGGGCATTGGGCATGGGAAATCACTTATCAGTTACCGATTATCAATTGCCAATTATCCATTATCAATCGCCTTTGCTCTTAAGTTTGAAATTGGCGATCGCAGTTTTAGTCATTGCTTGTCCTTGCGCGTTGGGACTGGCTACCCCAACTGCAATTTTAGTCGGTTCTGGCATCGGGGCGGAGCGCGGACTTTTAATTCGCGGTGGTGATGTTTTAGAACGGGTGCATCAATTAGATACTGTAGTTTTTGACAAGACTGGCACTCTGACAACCGGAAATCTCACACTCACAGATTATTTGCCGATTTTCCAGAATTCGGAGTGGGATTTCAACTCAGATATTAATGTTGGAAACAAACAAGAGGTTTGTCCCACAATTGATGGGGTTTCTGGAAACAAACAAGAGGTTTGTTCCACAATTGATGGGGTTTCTGGAAACAAACAAGAGGTTTGTTCCACAATTGACTCAAAACTACTGCAAATTGCGGCGGCGGTGGAAAGGGGCGCTTGTCATCCCATCGCTGCAGCGATTTTGCTGGAAGCTCAACAGCAAGGTTTGCCGCTGCTAGCTGCTGAAGATTTCTGCACGGAACCGGGCTTGGGGGTTTCGGCTTTGGTGGAGGGCCGGCGGGTGTTCGCGGGAAATGCTGAGTGGATGAAAGAGCAGGGGGTCGCTGTGGCGACGGAATTGTCGGAGTCTTTGCAAGGCAAAACGGCGGTTTACGTGGCTTCTGGCGGCGTTTTGCTGGGGGTAATCGGGCTAAAAGATACTCTGAGACCGGATGCTAAGGCGGCGGTGGAACGTTTGCGGGGCATGGGATTGCGGGTGATGATGCTGACGGGGGATACGGCGTCTGCGGCGGCGGTGACGGCGCAGCAGCTAGGTTTGGCGGCGGCTGATGTTTTGGCCGAGGTGCGGCCGGAGGGGAAGGCGAGGGCGATCGCGACTTTGCAAGCCCAAGGCTGTAAAGTGGCTGTGGTGGGGGATGGCATCAATGACGCCCCGGCTTTGGCTCAAGCGGATGTCGGTATCGGTTTGCACTGCGGTACGGATGTCGCAGTTGAGACTGCTCAAATTGTGTTGATGCGAAATGCTTTGATGGATGTTGTTGAGTCGATCGAACTGGGGCGCGCTACTTTTAATAAGATTCGCCAAAATTTATTTTGGGCTTTTGGTTACAATACTCTGGGAATTCCGGTTGCAGCGGGTCTTTTGCTGCCTGCAACCGGAATTCTACTCAGTCCTGCGGCGGCGGGAGCATTTATGGCGTTTAGTTCTGTTAGCGTTGTGACAAATTCTTTGTTTTTGCGTCGGGGATTTCGAGCTTAAATTTAGGGATGACAGATAAATGTCGGAGGTCATCGGTCATTAGTTAGAAATTAATGACTGATGACCTCATACCAAGAGGGAAACAAACCCCTCACACCAGGAGTCGAGAGCCAAGAAGTTTCCACGTTAGTTAGAACCCCCTGATTCATCTGTAGAGTCAAGCGAAAATCTCACACCTCAAATTGACTGACTGATGGCTACAGTGCCATACTTTCCAAAAGTCGCCAGTTATTGTTGTTCATAATTGAACGACTCACTAGCTCGAACATTTGACGGCAGTGGTTGTTGGTTTGCAGGGGCAGTTCCTCGTTTTTAATCACGAAGTTCATGCGAACCTCTGAGTCGCTAGCCGTGTTTTTCTCAATTAGGACTTCTGCGGTGACAAGTTTGGCAATCGAAACTTGACCGGGAAGTTCGCGAGCCATGACGGAATCTCCTGTATTGTAGATAATATCAAGATTGCATGACTCTAAAATTTCAATCAGGGATTGACGGAGACGGTCGATCGGAACGGCAACGATAAAAAAACCAGTATAGCGAGCCATAGACAACTCCAGCCGTGAGGCATTTAGACTTTATTATCATACCGAACCTAGAACAGATGAACAGAACAATATGGATTTATTTTATTCAGGTGGAAAGTTAGGGCAATGAAGGGCAAACTTATCGTGTTTGAGGGGGTTGAAGGTGCGGGTAAAACTACGCAAATGCAGCGCTTGATACAGTTTCTGCAAGCAAGTTGCTGTCTGAGAGTCCGGTTGGTGGCTACTCGCGAACCGGGGGGTACTGAGTTGGGAAGGGGACTGCGACATTTGCTGCTGAAACAAGATGGGGGCGAATCTGTATCCGATCGAGCAGAATTACTCATGTATGCTGCCGATCGCGCTCAACACGTCGAAACTTTTCTCAAACCCGAGTTATTGAAAGGAACGATTGTTTTATGTGATCGTTTTACTGATTCTACGATCGCTTATCAGGGCTACGGCCGCGGTCTTAAGTTAAATTTAATTAAGCAGTTGAATGACATTGCCACCGGCGGCTTGGAAAGCGATCTGACTTTGTGGCTGGATATTAATGTGGAAGCGGGTTTGGCTAGGGTAAGGGCCAGGGGAGGGTGCGATCGGATCGAGCAAGCTGATTTGAAGTTTCACCGCCTTGTGCAGCAAGGTTTTGCGGAGTTAGCCGAGGCAAATAAATCTCGAATTGTTCGCATAAATGCCGATCGGCCTGAATATGAAGTCGCTCAGGAAATTCAAGCTATTGTAACTCGCCGGTTAGAAGCTTGGGGATATTTAAATAATACCAATTCTGAAAAGTAAGCTTACATAGATAGCCAGAAACCGGGTTTTTTACGAAATATTTGCTAAAAATCCTCAAGTTCGAGGAAAAACCCGGTTTCTTCGTTGTAACTAACTCACCATAGGGTAGCGGGGCAAAATTCTTGAATAGGTAGTCATTACATTCAGCGCCCCTTACGCACCCTACAATAACTTCCTTCTGTCAACTGAATACTGTCAACTGTCAACCCTTCGACTGCGCTCTTCGGGCAAGCTGTCAACTGTCAACTGTCAACTGTCAACTGTCAACTGTCAACTGTCAACTGTCAACTGTCACATGAATTATTTCACATCATTAATCGGACAAGAGCGACCAGTAGAATTGCTAACACAAGCAGTCGAGCGAAACCGAATTGCTCCTGGTTATTTATTTGTCGGCTCTAACGGCATCGGCAAAAGTTTAGCTGCTCAATGTTTCATCGAGCTTTTATTCTCAGCCAATCTTCCCGAAACCAAACTCGTAGCCTCGGTACAAAATCGCGTGCAGCAGCGAAATCATCCAGACTTACTTTGGGTAGAACCCACTTACATGAACCAAGGCAAACGGCTTACACCAAAGGAAGCAGAGGAAGCCGGTTTAAAACGGAAAGCACCACCACAAATTCGTTTAGAACAAGTTCGAGAAATCGGTGATTTTCTCAGCCGACCGCCGCTAGAAGCTGCGCGTTCTGTCGTAGTTTTGGAACAAGCAGAAACAATGGGCGAGGGAGCCGCTAACGGCTTGTTGAAGACATTGGAAGAACCGGGAAAAGCAGCCCTAATCTTAATTGCTCCGACAGTAGAAGCTTTGCTGCCAACTTTGATTTCCCGTTGTCAAAAAATCCAGTTTTCTAGGCTGAATCCCGAAGCAATGGCACAAGTTTTGCAGCAAGCCGGATTCGCGCAGATTTTGGATCATTCCGAGGTACTGGGGATGGCTCAGGGTAGTCCTGGGGAGGCAATTTCAATTTGGCAGCAACTGCAATCAATACCCGATGATTTGCTGCAAAAGGTGAAGCAGTTGCCTCAAAATCTGCGGTCTGCTTTGGAATTGGCAAAGGAAATTGATAAAACTTTAGATACTGAATCTCAGTTGTGGTTAATCGATTATTTACAGCACTGTTACTGGCAACAATTTTTGGCAGGGGGAATTAGTCGATCGCCCTTAGAACCATTGGAGAAAGCACGGCAATATTTGCTAAACTACGTACAGCCGCGATTAGTTTGGGAATGCACACTTATGGGAATATGTCAAGTATAATTTATTACCAAGTTTGAGCGCAATACGATGAGTAACACGATGGAAAAAGCCACATTTGCCGCCGGTTGTTTTTGGGGAGTTGAACACAAGTTTCGCGCCGTTGCGGGTGTCGTCTCAACGGCTGCGGGCTATACAGGAGGTCACTGGCCCAATCCTTGCTACCTCGATGTTTGCGCCAGAGTGACTGGTCACGCTGAATCTGTGCTGATAGAGTACGATCGATCGCAGGTGAGTTACGAAACACTGCTAGATGTATTCTGGAACTGTCACGATCCAACCCAAATCAATCGCCAAGGCCCCGACAGAGGCGAACAGTACAGGTCTGTAATTTTTTATCACAATTCCGAACAAGAAAAAGCCGCTCGCATCTCCAAAAACAAATTGCAAAGTTCCGGTAAATACGACAAAGATATTGCCACAGAAATCAAACCTGCTAGTGAATTTTATATGGCAGAGGATTACCACCAGCAATATATTGAGAAGAAGCGGCTTTCGTCAGAAGTTATTAGTTAACAATTAGGCAGACGCGACAAAAAAATAAAATATCCTAGGGGCGGGTAAGGCAATAACATATACTAGCCACAGTTTATTATTAATGCAAAACTCGGCTTCCCCCACGCCATGTTTATTTCCACCTACTCAGTAATAAATCATTAATAATGAGATAGTGTTTGGTAGGATCAATCCCCCTGTGGTAAGCCGATGCGATGGGGATCGGCACCAATCTCAGCTTTGACAATTGCTAAAAGAATATAGAGGCGGGGAATGCCAGTATGAAGAGAATTGATCGGTTTTAAACAGCTTGTTACGGAAGTCATTATTTTATAATAAAAATGCTGTATTAGTTGGGCGCGTAATACCGAAACAATTTTGCAAGAAAGCCTAACTAAAAATTGGGCATTTCTGTTTGAATTCTCTTGAGGAAATTCCAATTTTTGCGTCCCGGACTGTAGTCATTAGTCAGAGGATATAAGGAAAAGGGAAGAATGTCTAGTTTTGCAGTCTTGCCTGTTTATTTGCTAAGCTAGAGGTGGCGCTCTGTAACCAATAAACCTTAGATTTATGCACAGGTTATTAACTGGAAAACTGCGAGTAGAGTATTTAACAATACCCATCGCCAATCTTCCAGCAAATCTATCCGGTACTAAAATTGTACAGCTTACAGACTTTCACTATGACGGGGTGCGACTGTCGGAATGGTTGCTAGAAGAGGCGATTGCAGCAGCCAATGAAGCCGAACCAGACCTGATTTTTTTAACTGGTGACTTTATTAGCTATGACCCCGCACCTATTTACGGCTTAGTGCAGCGATTGAAAAACTTGCAAAGTCGGGTGGGAATTTACGCGGTTTTGGGCAATCATGACCACTATTGGCCGGAGGCAAAAAGAGAGGTTACTAAGGCTTTAAATAGCGTCGAAATTCGGGTTTTGTACAACGAAGCAATCTATCCTTTGGGGTCAGAATTGGCTTTAGTTGGTTTGGCAGATTTTTGGTCGGGCGATTTTGCGCCTAAACCTGTAATGACATCCATAAATCCCGCGATTCCTCGGATTGTCTTGTCTCACAATCCTGACACTGCTGAAAAGCTGCAAAATTGGCGGATTGATTTGCAGTTTTCTGGCCACACTCACGGTGGTCAAATTGTTATTCCTGGTATCGGCCCTTTGTACGCTTGGGTCAGAAAAATTGGCTATTTTATTCCTAAACGAATCCGAAAGTTCATTCCTTTTCTGTCGGCTTGGGATCGAGTAGTTACTCACTGGGAATGGGCTAGCGGTTTGCATCGGGTTGGGAGTAATTTGCTGTACGTGAATCGCGGTTTGGGGACTTATGCGCCGGGAAGGCTATTTTGTCCGCCGGAGGTGACAGTAATTACTTTGGTTTGTCAAGATACGTAAGGGCGGATTTAGGGTGCATACTTCCCCGATAATAGATAATATAGCAGAAGGAAGAGGGAAGTTCGGCAACGGATTCTGTAACGGATTTAACGGATGTCATGGATGTCAGTCCGATGGAAGAGGGAAGTTCGGCAACGGATTCTGTAACGGATGTAACGGATTTAACGGATGTCAGGAAGAACGAAGAAGGAAGAAAGAAGAAGGAAGAGGGAAGAAGTAAAAATGATTTTTGTACAATTTATATTATTTTTAATTTGCTTCTCCAAAGCGATAGCCTCTGCCGTAGACTGTGTGAATTAGGACAGATTCGCCAGGGGTTTCTATTTTTCGGCGCAGCAGGCGAATTTGAGCGGCTAATACATTGCTGCTGGGTTTTTCTGTTTCACTCCACAAATATTGGTGGATTTGTTCGTGTGTTAGCAATTGACCGGGATGACGCATTAAGTATTCTAATAACTGACATTCTTTTTCTGATAAATCAATTGTACGATCGCCCCGATAAGCTAATTGATTGTCGTAGTCTAGCTGTAAATCTGCAACTTGCAGCCGCCCGACAGCAACCTCGGCATCAAAAGTAGGAGGCCGCCGCAGTAATGCGCGGACTCTGGCTAGCAGTTCTCGCAGTTCAAAAGGTTTGACTAAATAGTCGTCTGCACCGGCGTCGAGTCCTTGTACGCGATCGTCTACGGTATCTTTGGCGGTGAGAAAGAGCACTGGTGTATTCCGTCCTTGCGATCGCAACTTCTGGCAAATTGCCAGTCCGGTTTGTCTCGGCAGCATCCAATCCAAAATTAGCAAATCGTAATTGCCCTGCATCGCTAAATTGCTGCCACTTGCTCCGTCAAATGCCACATCAACTGTATAACCTTCGCGCGTTAAGACTCGACTCAAAGGGTCAGTTAACTCAACTTCATCATCAACTAAAAGAATCCGCATCCTGATTTTAAATTTGAGATTTGAGATTTTAGGTTAAGTAAACTGATTTTTGCTAAATTTAAATGTGTGGAATACTTTCCGTTTCGCTGCAAGCTGCTGCTACCCATTCCTGGATGGCAGGCAAGGCCAAAATCGCATCCACATAAGCTTTTGCTGATGAATCTAGTTTGACTCCGTAGGTGACAAAACGCATGACAACGGGGGCAAACATAGCGTCAACAATTGTGAATTTTCCGAACAGCATATTGCCGCCTGTCCCGAATTTTTGGCGGCATTCGCGCCAAATGGAAAAGATGCGATCGATCTCTGCTTTGACACCGGCAGTCATCCCTTCTCCCGGATAGCGGTTGCGGCAGTCCATCGGCATATTGTCGCGCAAATTTTGGAAACCCGCGTGCATTTCGGCGCAGATGGAACGGGCGATCGCCCGTTGGGCTACATCTGTCGGCCACAAATCATTTGCAAAGCGTTCTGCAACGTATTCGCAAATTGCTAAAGATTCCCACACTTTCAGATCGCCGTCGATTAAAACTGGCACTTTTCCCGAAGGAGAATAGCGCCGAATTTCTTCATGCGTTGTCGGCCAGTCTAAGGGGATTCTCACCTCGGCAAATTCCAGTCCAGCTTGTTTCATCGCCAGCCAAGCGCGCAGCGACCAAGAGGAATAATTTTTGTTGCCGATTACCAGAGTCAATTTGGTCATAATGTAGCTGTTAGCTATTTCCGATCGCCTGTGCAATTTTAAGTTTTAGAGTCGAATATACAAAAGCGTGACACACAATGGCGATCAGGCGATCGGCTCGTTGTCTGCACCAGTCTCTGCAAGCATTTTACCAAAAAATTGGGTCTAAAGCCCCGTCCTTATAGGACGACTTTTTATTCTTGGTCGTGATAATATTGTAATGTGGCTAGGGTATTCAACCACATTAAAAACCCAGTCGCCTGAAGGCAACGCACCTTGAAAACTGAAGTTATGGGGTTCCGCGCAGAAAAGCTTGCGCGGGTAAAAACTTCGAGCAACAAGTACCAGAGAAACCAGTATTTTGGGTTTTGAATTGTACCGTGGGGCACACGAGAACAAGACTCTGCAATGAGTCGAAAGCTTGAGGACAGAACCATCTCTGGTAAGTACAGGAAGCTGTACTTATTAAGTGGACTGAATGATACAAGAATCTCTGCCCTTCTAGGGCGGAGAGTTGTCAAATTAACAGCCTCCCAGCGTTCCGCGTTTTTCTGCAAACTGCGATCGGGGGGCGCGATCGAACACGCTGGATTGCACATGAGATAAGAAGCCTCTGTCCCTGGGAACCCTGGTCTGCTTAGTGTTAGGTACAGCAACTGTATAGTCCATTTCCTCCTTCTCTACACCACCGCCTGAGAGGATTTCATCTACTGTAATCTTTTTCAGGGAATCCTGGTCTACACTGTGAAAATTTTCATCCAATTCTTGATTGTTTTCCATACCGAGCGCCCTTGAAACAAGTGACTCACTAAAAAATTACTAAATATAATATATCCTCAAACAAAGGATCGAGCAATACCAGAAATTTATTTTTTGCTATTAACTCTATGTGTTATTCTGAGTTTGGTAAAAGCTGTTTCTGCTTAGACCGCGATCGCCCCCTTCCCAACTTGAGAAAATTACACTCTAAAAATTGACATGATTACTGTTGCACTTCCCAAAGGCGGATTGTTAGGAGATAGCATTCGGCTGTTTAAATCGGTTGGATTAGACTTCAGTGCTTTTCTCGATTCATCTAACCGACAACTTCAAATATATGACCCGACAGGCACTGCCAAAGCTTTGCTAGTAAGGACCCACGACGTGCCGGTTTATGTGGAATACGGTCAAGCGGATTTGGGAATTGCTGGCTATGATGTTTTGCGGGAAAAAAAGCCAAAAGTTGCTAATTTAATTGATTTAAAGTTTGGCAAATGTCGGCTGTCGGTGGCGGTGAAGGAATCTAGTTCTTATCGAAGAACTGTGGATTTGCCTCCTCACGGTAGAGTTGCTTCTAAGTTCGTACACTGTGCAAGAGAATATTTTCACAATTTGAATTTGCCGGTGGAAATTGTGCCGCTTTACGGTTCTGTGGAGTTAGGGCCGATTACAGGAATGTCGGAGGCAATTGTGGATTTGGTTTCGACTGGCAAAACTTTGCGAGAAAATGGTTTGGTGGAAATTGATGTTTTGTTTGAAAGTTCAGCTTATTTAATCGGTCATCCTCTGAGTTACCGTTTGAATGCGGGAGGTGTGAATGAGTTGATCGGGAAATTGAGAGAGCAAGTTTTGACGACTGTGTGATGCGAACTCCAATTACTGTAGACTTATTGCATAAATCCTTCATTGATAGGGAAACCATAGACGCAACGCAGGATAGTAGGGGACTTTTGCAATAAGTCTAAACTATTGTAGGGTGGGCTTGTAGCTGGGAGCATCTCATATTTGTAAAAACACTTCTTCTGGCTCCTTCTTTCTTCCTTGTTCCTCTTTCCTCCTGACTCCTAACTCCAATTTCTAGCTTAGCTGCTTTCATTGAGATGCTCCCCTTGTAGCCCGCCCTAAAAGTTAAATCTTTATGAAGTGCTATTTGCAGGTAGTAAACCTAGTTTTTCCTGGCAGCGATTTATATAAAAACGGACGACTGTATCAGCAGGGTTTTGTTCTATTAGTTGCTGAAAATATCCCAAGGCTGCGACAAATCGTTCAGATTGCCATCCTTGAATTCCTTTGTCAAATAAACCCTGGGTAAGCTGCTTTGCCTCCGAGTCGGGACAGGAGGCTGCCCAGATTTCGTAGATTTCAATAGCTTGCTGCTTGCCACGCGGGGTTACTCGATCGATCCAGCGATAATAATAATTGTTGCTGGGCAAATGGCTGTCAGCAGCAGTCGCCCCAGAAGTAGAAATAATACTCTCCTGTGTTTCTAATTCTAAGTCGCATTTTAATAATAGACCTTCTTTTGAGTGGGAGTTGGAACTTATGCCATTTAGAAATTCTCTTGCACGAACAATGGCATTTTCGCTAACAATAATTTGGCAGCCGTATATTTTAGTTAAATTTTCTAACCGAGAAGCTGTATTTACGACATCACCGATGACTGTAGAGTCCATGCGACGATCGGAACCTAAAGTGCCGATCATGCCGATACCTGTGTTAATTCCCGTACCAATATTGACGGGAGATTCTAAATTGTATTTGTGGCGAGTGGCATTAAATTCTTGCAAAGTTTCTTGCATTGCTACTGCGGCTTCGATCGCATCCATAGCGTGAGAATTAGGCTTGTCAAATACTGCCATGATTGCATCGCCTAGGTATTTGTCAATAAACCCGCCGTGAGACGTGATGCACTCGTTCATTTTAGTAAAAAAAGCGTTCAACCATTCAAAAGTCTCGCGAGCTTGTTGAGATTCGGCGATCGTAGTAAACCCGCGAATGTCGCAAAATAAAACAGTCAGCTCTTCTTCTGTGACATTGCCCAACTGAATAGATTCTATTCCTTGTGGCGCAATTCGTTCGAGAAGTTGCTCTGGCACAAATAGCTGAAATTTTTCTGAAAGATATTCGTTGGCTTCCCAAGCTGCGGCGATTTGGCGTTTGCTTTGCTCTTTTACCTGCTGGTTGAATTGGGAAGATACAGCTTGCGATCGCATTTGACTCAACTGCAAAATATTTTCAACTTTTGCCAGCAACAAACGACTGTTAAAAGGTTTTGTCAAATAATCATCGGCCATCATTTCTAACCCTTTGATGCGAGACATATCGTCATCAAGGGCAGTTAAAAAAATCACCGGTACAGTTTGCAATGCCGTATCCTTACGCAGGCTTTCGCACACATCAAAACCGTTCATCTCCGGCATCATAATATCTAATAAAATTAAATCGGGTCGAGAGGCGCGGGCAATGGAGAGGGCTTCAGCGCCAGATAGCGCTGATACTGTAGCGTATCCTTTCATGAGCAATAACTCTTCCAGTAAAATCAGATTAGCTGGCTCGTCATCAACCAACATGATGCAGGGCGACTTGTTTGACATGGAATATGATATAATACATTGAATTTAGCTCGGAAGTTGCGCGTGGGGAAGCTCGAAAACGGGTTAATTGATATATTTCTCCTTACTAAACTCAATATTTTTCCTAGGAACAGGCTTTCTGAGGCAAGTGCGGGCAAGTCATATAGATATTTATCTACTATTGAGTTTAACCTTTGTTGTTATCAATTTTCATAAATGGCAGTGCTGGAACTGCAAATAATTATTGTTAACCGAGAAAAGAACGGACAGTAGCGATCGTCAAATTCAAATCCAGTGGCTTACTCAAATAAGCAGAAGCGCCAGCTTCCAAACATCGCTCACTGTCACCGGGCATCGCCATCGCCGTCACCGCAATCATCGGTACCGAATCCCAGACAGGATCTGCTTTAACTCGGCGCATCAACTCAAAGCCGTCAACATCCGGCAACTGAATGTCCATCAAAATTAAATCCGGCAGCAACTCCGCGGCTACTGAGGCGGCGAGAATACGATCGGCCATCGCCTTCCCATCCGCAAGTATCTCTACCCCGTACCCCTCCAATTCCATCACCTCAGAAATTAACATTTGGTTAAAAGGCTGGTCTTCGACAACCAAAATCCGCTTCCTGGCAATTGGTAAAGCGATCGCAGAAGCAGGAACTAACTTGGTATCCAAAGCACAAGAAGCAAAGTTTCCCAACTGTTGACGCATCTCCGTCAAAGGCAGCCAAACGCGGAAAAGACTTCCCCGATCGCAAACAGATTGAAAAGAAACAGTTCCCCCGTGCAATTCTGCCAATCGCTTAGTCAAAGCCAAACCCAAACCTGTACCTTCGTGGCGCCGAGTCAGGGAAGAATCCACCTGTTGAAAAGGTCGAAATAGCAAGTGCCAGCGGTCTTGAGGAATGCCGATACCGGAGTCTTTTACCTCTAAACAAAAATAAGGAGTGCTGGCATTTACAGGAGAACAATCCGGCCGGTAGTCGCCGTCTATTTCGCTGCCGTAGGCCAGACGCCCGCTGAGTTTAACTTGTCCCTGTTCGGGGGTAAATTTGATGGCATTGGAAAGTAAATTAATCACAATTTGTCGCACTCGCCGTTCGTCCAGCCAAACTTTAGTAATGCGGTAGTCGAGTTCTAAAGACAACCCGATCCGCTTTTTGTCTGCCCGAGGCTGAATCATTTTCAGACAGTCTGTCGCGAGTTCGTGAACGCGAACCGGCTGTAAACTTAGCTCTACTTTCCCCGCTTCAATTTTAGAAAGATCGAGAATATCGTTGATTAGCTGCAACAAGTGCTGGCCGCTTTTTTCGATCAGTTCTACATAGTTGATTTGTCGATCGCTCAACTGTCCGGCCGTTTGTCGCAGCAGCAAGTCAGAAAAGCCGAGAATGCTGTTGAGAGGCGTCCGCAATTCGTGGGACATTGAGGCTAAAAACTCGGATTTCAACTGAGAAGAATACTCTAATTCTTCGTTAACTTGGCGCAGGTTCTCTTGTGTCTGAGCCCGCTCGATCGCCGCCCCCAGAGTCCGGCAAGCAGCCTCCAGCACTTCTTGGTGGACGGCGGCTTGCAGTTTTTTGATGTTGCGGGACTCCAGCGTCAGCACTCCGATGATCGTGCCGTTGGTGGCTGCGATCGGAAAAATACCCAGTTGTCCAATTCCCGGATGCCGAAATTCCGGCACGGCATTGGGGTGTTGGGCATAATCCTCGACAAACAAAGGTTTACCAGTTTTCACCACTTCCCACAGCAAACCGATGCCGTAGGGAATGCCTTGGTCGAGCAATTCTTGCATTCCTGCGACTACGGGTTCCCCGTAAGTAGCCAAAAATTGACTAGAAACTTGGTTGCAAATCCCCGACGCTTGGCGGTCGTTTCCCTTGCCGTTAATTACCTTGACATCTCCGAAAGCTGCATTCATTGCCTCTACTAAATAGGTGAGGGCAAACTGACCTATTTCTTGCAAACTGTCAGACTTTTGCAGGCGTTCGGTTAAACCTAAAAGAAAGCTCAGACGCCTGACTTCTGCGTTCAAGCTAGCTTGGGAGTTTCGGTATACCGTAACGTCTCTAAAGGTAAACAGCCGTCCGCCGCTGTTGGTAATCGTGGCGCACACCTCCAAACAAACCGCATTGGCTTGCTCGAAATAAAATGATAAACTTTCATGCTGAGATTTTTCAAGTGCTTGCTGAAACTCTTGCCACTGCTGAAGGGACAAGTAACCCCGATCGACAATTTCCGCAAACAGCAAGTGGCACTTCGGTTTTGTTTCCAGCCATTCTGGGGACAGTTGCCAGATTCCGGCCAATTTTTTGTTAAACAAAACTAAGCAGTCAGACGAGTCGAACAGAGCGATCGCATTGTCTACTTGGTTGAGAATCAGTTCTTGGTCTGCCCTCAACTGGTGCAAGTCTCTCTCCATTTTCTCTGTGTGGGTAGCTCTTAGTTTCGTTGTCATAACTTTCTAGGGATATGGCAAGAGTTATTTTATAACCCCTTACTTAATCTGACATAATTTTATGTTTTTGGGCAGTGAGGGGGATCGATCGGCTTTGTGATCTGAGACACTTGTGGTTTCCGAGGGCGATCGTAACCACCTTTGAACTGCGTCGGCTACATTGCTTAATCATGAGGAAATTAGGAGGGAAATCCTGATGACAGAAGCAGAATTTTTTAATAACAATGCTCTCGAACTTGATGGGATCTGACGTGAAACTATTGTGTCTAACCCTGTGCTAAATTGACCCATAATAAAAACTAATTTTTGTGATAAGAAATCAGCATATAGCAATCCTAAATAATTTGTGAATTTCCTACGGACTCCCAGCGGGTTGGGGGAAGGTTGGGGTGGGGTAAAAAAATTACGACTCCTGCAAGGATTGCTATATGTCAAATGCAATCATGACCTTACCCTTAAATTTTATTAGCAATAACTTGGTTATTTGGATTAACTGCTCAAGCAAGTGTTGGATTCAAAAACATAGGCATAAGGCGCGCCCTAAGAACCCGGAGACCGTGATATCAGTTTTAAAAAAGCAACTGTATACTCGTGATTCCAACCCATACACAATCAGTTATTCCTAATAATTTAATCTACAATTGTGCGAGTGAACGTTCACGCCGAAGTCTAACTTATGAGTAATGTGTGCAGTACACACCCTACAAATGTGAGTTAAGCTAATCCGCATTTAAATTGCAGAGTAAAATAGATCTTTACTCTTGTGGGGAGTAGGGGTTGGGCAGGAGATCCCACACTTAACATACAATTTAAATGCAGTACAGCTTAGAGCGTAAGTCTCCTTAATGTTTCTTAGGATTTTTCGGAAAAGGAATGCCCAAACTTTCGTGAAAAACAACCTGAGTTTTATAAGTCAAGCGCCGGTTAACTTGTTTGATGATTTTTTCCAAAAGCGCATCGCCGGTTTTTTCTATTAAAGGTTGAGACATCGATCGAATAAACTTAGGAAAGCAAACTCCCACAGCCAAATCCAGCTTCCACGTAGTAATGGTAATCGCAGGCGGCAGCTTAGCACGTTCCGAGCTCGGCCAATCGGCGGCAAATTCCTGAGACGGTATCTCCACTAGCTTCATTGCCGATCGAAAATCCACTTCATACCCAGGCGAGGTATAATCGGGAACCGGAATAGTCTTAATCAAATAGCAGCCTTCAGCATCCGGCGGCAGCAACTCTAAACCAATTCTCGCTTCAACACGGTAGCCGAAAGCCCCAAAACGCCCGATTAATAAATCATAGCCGTTTTCTCCAAGCGGCTCGGCCTTCATCGGCGAAGCGCACTGGCAAAACCAAGTCTTGTGGTTGTTCAAATGCGTTGCCACCGTCTCCGCATCCGCGTACATCTCCATGCTGTCTTCAAAATGCGTGTGAAACCAAATCGGCTCAACTTCCTCTCCTGCATCCGCGCTTCCACTTTCGGGCTGTTGGAAACTCGCATCTGGGTAGTAGTTTTCGTCAGAAGCTTCAACAGTTTGATATTCAGCGGAATCCTGCTTCATCGTATGCTCTCCTGTTATACACGCCAATCAATCTGGTTGGGGATGTGTTAAGGAAGTTTCCTCCCTACAATTGAGAAATTGATAGTAACAAAACTTACCCTAGTTCAGCATAACTCGACTTATGAAAGCATTTGTAGCAGGAGCCACAGGTCAGACTGGTCGCCGAATCGTCGCAGAATTAGTCAAGCGAGGTATTCCCGTGCGCGCGTTAGTCCGAAATCTAGACACAGCTAGACAAATTTTACCACCGGAGGCTGAGTTAGTGACTGGGGATGTATTAAATGCGACTTCCCTGGGCGATGCGATCGGCGATAGTACGGTATTGCTGTGCGCGACAGGGGCGGCCCCTGGTTTTGACCCCACAGCGCCTTACAAGGTGGATTTTGAAGGTACTAAAAATTTGGTGGATGCAGCTAAGGCTAAGGGAATTGAGCATTTTGTGCTTGTGACTTCTCTGTGTGTCTCTCAGTTTTTTCACCCGCTGAATTTGTTCTGGCTGATTCTAGTTTGGAAAAAGCAAGCCGAGGAGTATTTGCAAAAAAGCGGCTTGACTTATACGATCGTCCGTCCGGGCGGCCTCAAAAATGAGGATAATTCAGATGCGATCGTCATGACAGGTGCGGACAAAATGTTTGAGAGCAGCATTCCCCGCACCAAGGTAGCCCAAGTGTGCGTAGAGGCGCTATTTCAGCCGACTTCTCGCAACAAGGTTGTGGAAATTGTGGCGAAGTCGGAGGCTCCGCAAAAGAGTTTTGAGGAGTTGTTTGCCGGCGTGGTTTGATTGAATTAGCCTCGCTTGAGTTCGGTGCGTCAATCGATTTTAGATTTGAGATTTGAGATTTTAGATTGAAGCATTGACCCCACCGATAAATTCGGGGGCTCCTTTATCGGATACAGGTTTTTTATTTCTGGACGGATGAATCCGGGGACTTGTATCCTGGATGCTTTCGGCCAGACAAAAAACCATTTGATTTGGGTCTTAGATGTTGCACCATTGTCCAGAACAGGCTGTCCGGCCTGTTCTACAAAAAGTGCATTTTCTTGTGGGGTGGGCATCCTGCCCGCCCAAAAAAGGCTTAGCGAGAATGGTGCAAGATGTGATTTGGGTCAAAGATTGGGGCTGACGCAGCCTACAACAATTTTCCGATCGCCAAATCTGGCAAAATCTTAATAGTTTTACGATTCGCCGTTGAAATTTCCCTCTCTCAGCATGAAAACTCTCAAGTGGCCAGGTTGGCTCCCCTATCCGATTTCGTGGTTAAGGGCATTTGCTCTCGCTCAGAGTTTTAGTTTTGTCCTTCGCAGGGGCATTCCTTTTGTCAGCGACAATATCGGCTTTCTGACTCTACTGCTGGCGGCTTGGCTAATTCAGTTGCCTTTGTTTTTTGTGTTTCACTTGTTCGCCGTCAAAATCTTAAATCCCTTACTAATTATGCTGCCGGAGCGCTTTCGCGTTGCGCGCAAGTTCAAGCGCAGGCACATTGGTATTCGATCGCACTTGCGAGAAGGCTTGAATGCTGTTGTAGTGATTTTTTTTGCCTTTAATCTGTCGCTGTTGGTGCAACTTGCGATTTTTTATTGGCCAGCGCGATCGATCGATCCGGCCCAGTTGCTAACAGGAATATCTACTCTAACAAATGTTGCGGTAGCCGGTGAATTAGATTTCTGGCTGAGCAAATTGGCGGGGATTTTATCGAGTCTAACGCTGGTAGCCGCGCCGCTATATCAATACGATTTTCGGGTGCGCCAGATGCGGGCGGCGCGAAAATTAGCCGAAATTTCGGAAATGGAAATGAGTTGGCTAGAAGCTGAGAAATTCGGCCGTCGCAAAAGAGGTTTGCTGAGGCGATCGGAGATTCAAATCCTCGGATTTATACTTTTAATCGGCGCTGTGATTGGCGGCGGTGTTTTTTTGGTTGACAGTTTGCGGGGAAATCAGCAGTTATCGCAGTCGGTAAGCGGGGTGGGAAAATTCCCGCCGCTGGCTATGAAAACCGGCGATCCTTATATTCGGGCGCTGATGCGTACTATTTCTGCTAGCGAGTCGAATGTTGCTCGGCCTTATCACGTGGTTTACGGTGGCAAATACATATTAGATTTGAGCCGCCATCCTGACTGGTGCGTGAAGATTGTTAATGGCCCGAATCTAGGTAAGTGTACTACCGCTGCGGGCAGGTATCAATTTCTGACTACGACTTGGAAGGAGAAGGCTAAGCGCTATCAGGCGCGTCGTGCTAATTTTTTATTCTGGGAAGATTACAGTTTTGAACCAGAAGATCAGGATGCTGTGGTTTATGCTTGGTTGAGCGATCGCAAGTTTTGGAAAGCTGATATTCCTGAGATGTTGCGCCAGGAAAGATTAACTGATGTATTGCGGATGCTTTCGGGAACTTGGACGAGTTTGGGATATGGAATTGAGAACAATTCTATGAGTTCTCGTTTGCCGAAAGTCTACCGGGAAATGCTCCGGGAAGAATTGGAAAATGCTGGTTCTTAGGGAGTTAAATGTTGACGGTTGACTGTTCACTGTTCACTGTTGACGAATGTTATTGGTTATTAACCAGCCAAAGCAATTAAGGAATAACCACTAAGAAGTAACGAATAACTAATTCTTCAATTTTGGTAAAAATGCGGTCAAACATTTGTACAATTCTAATCCAGGCCCTGCTTGCAGTGGATAAAGCCTGTCGAAATTAATGGGGTTTCCCGGTGCTAATTTCCACTCGGTTTTCTGTGGTGTTTTTGGGAAAATTTCGATTGCTACCGTGATGTTAATAATGTTGTTGTGCTGGGGGATGCCCCGGAAGCAGTAACTTTTGCCCGTGCGTTTGTCTGAATCGCTGCCGGTGATGTATCTGTCTTGTTTGCGAAATTGGATTTCTCGAAAAGGTCGATCGATCGCAAAGGAGTCTCGGTAGCGGTAGTCTCCCTCGCGCAAGCTTTCGACAGTCGGCTGGATTTGACTTATAACTGTTGCTGTACTAAGAGTTAGCATCATTGATCCGCGTTCCTCCTGTAAAATCGGTGATTTTGATTGCTGGTGTCTGTGTCGTCGCGGGCGATCGGCTTAAACAAACCAGCCGTGTAACAAATTAATAAAAGCCGTTAAGCAGTTTAAGTTGATCCCTAGCTATCGTGAATAATTATTTCATGATTTCATCTCTGTTACCTATCTGAGTAATAATAGAAACATACAGCAAGCCGTGAGAAATTTTACGGGCGCATATTTAGGGATTAATTGACGATACTGCGAGGATACTGCTATGTTGTGCGTGACGCGAGAAACAAAAAATTTAGGGCGGCTGGAAACCGACAATTCCCAACGGCGAGGCTCTTTCACCTCTGCGTCTAAAAGTACCCGTATTCTGCGATCGCGAGTTTACAAAGATGAGGCTCTGGTGTCGGCTGCGCTAGCGGGACTGCCAGCTCTTTTGGCATCCCTCGAAAGCTTTCGCGAGGAGTAGAACCTGGCATTTTCTATTGCTATATATGGCGCGTGGATGCTTGTGATAGCGGCTGCCAACCGAGCAAGGGCTGTTTTGATTGCACCTAAAATCCTCCTCGATTTGAGTAGAGTTTTGCTGTGCTGAACTATTACAAGACTCAGAAACCTGGTTGTTTATACACAAACATTTTTACAGCCCTTTGTTATGGTATGAAAAATGGTATAAAAACCAGGTTTATTGGTATGTGTCCGTAAGTCTTGTGTTTACAAAATTTATTTGTCAGTGTCATCGGGTGCGATCGATGCCTCTACCTCTTGGGAGGAACGGCTTAACATAGAGTCGTGCAGGTGTTCGTTGTGCTGCCTTTCTTGAGCCATTAATTCTCTGGCCTTTTCTTCAGCAATTCCCTCCCCATGTGTTTCTAGCTCGTGGGAGGAACGGTTGAGCATAGAGTCGTGCAAGTGTTCGCTATGCTGCCTTTCTCGTGCAATTAGTTGTCTAGCTTTTTCTTCGGCGTTCATGGTAGTCTCTCCAAGTTTTTATGAGAACTGATTCTTATATTAAGATGCCACAATTCGAGGGTAAATGTAGCAAGATTAACATAAATTTTTACAAAAAAATGTAGAAAAAAATTGTAGAAAAAAATTGAGTTTGCTGGCGGTGGGTATTGGGATCGGTCGTTGCTGAGCTAATTATTGCCAGACGCCAGAAAATATATTCTTGACTGCGATCGCAATTCGATTTAAGTCTTCCTTCAGCAGGGGTGGCCAAGAAACTCCTCTGCGGAGTCCAGCTTCAAATTGCTGCAAACCTTCTACTGACAGTAAATGCAGTGCCGAGATTAATTGTCGATCGAGCATTGGAGATTCTTGCAGCCCTTCAAACAATATTTTTAAAGCTAATAAAATCGATGTCACCTGTCCGGGTACGGGCGGTTGACCTTGTTTGAGACGCATCAGGAAGGCGTCGGGATTTTTCTTGGTTTCCAGGGCGGTTCCTTGGTCGATCAGAAAACTGCGGGCTGTTTTGTAATCCATTTGACGTGCGATCGATCGGAGTGCAATTAATTAGCAGGTATTATATCACTTTTTGTCGCGCTCAATTTGGTAATATATTTCCATACAGCCTACACTACAGCTACTCGTGAGGTGCGCCCATAAGCAGGTTACAGCTACTGATAGACGCGAGCATTCATCCCACAGCCACCTTAAGCGAAGTGAAACGGACAGGGAAAAATAAAACAATGGCCAAACAAGGAAATAGCAGAAAATCCAAAATTTATCGCTACTTGTGGCTGATTTTTTTGTGTCTGAGCTTTCTGTTAGTTCCGCTCATTAAAAAAATAGCTGCCGATACGCCATTCCCCCCACCCGCTCCTATTGCAAATAATGCTACTTTTGGAGCGAGGATTCAAAGGACGATGGGGTTACTTGCAGCTAGCACTCCAACAGACCGCCGCCAAGTGCGTATTCTATTCTACGGTCAATCCATCACAGAACAAGATTGGTGGAAAGATGTAGTAAAGGATTTGAGACAGCGATTTCCCAATGCAGATTTGATTGTGGAAAATAGAGCAATCGGAGGATTTTCCGCCCCGATTTTAATCCGTCCCAGCGAACACGATTTGTATCCTTTTTATCCAGACTTGCTCATTTTTCACGTCTACGGAGGCGGTGAAGATTACGAAGCCATAATTGCCAATGTCCGCAGCCGCACTGCTAGCGAAATACTCTTGCATTCAGACCACATCGACTGGATGCCGACAGGCAACAGCGACGATCCAAATTCAGTCAGCAGATACGAATGGCACAACACTCATTCTACTCAATGGCTGCCGGAGTTGGCCGATAAATACGGCTGCGAAATTGCGGAAATTCGCGAACCTTGGCGCAGGTATTTGAAAGATAATCGCTTGCAGCCCAAACAGCTATTGAGGGACAGCATTCACCTCAACGATTGGGGAAACTTTCTCCTAGCTGCTCTGATAAAACCGCATCTGCGATACAAACCAAATTCTCCTCAACCGCCGCAGGATTTAGTGAAAACCTATACGGTTGGCAGCGATATTAAGTGGCAAGATGGCAAGTTGGTTTTAGAATTTGAAGGGAATAGAATAGATGCGATCGCCGATAAAACCTTCAACGGCAAGGCAATTTCTGCTAGAATTGCGATCGACGGCAAAAAACCCTCAGAATTTTCTGAACTTTACACCATCACCAGACCTAGCCTTAGCCTTGGCGTCTCTTGGCCCGCTATTCTCCAAGTATCCAGCCAAAAACCGCTAATCGTCGAAGATTGGAAAGCCATAATTACTGAGATTAACAGCGACGCTAGCAAGTTTAAATTTGACGTTGTAGGTTCTAAAACAGGTTACGACGGCAGCGGTACAAACGACGAAATGTTTGTCTCAAACTCTGGCCGCGTCGTGATTGAGTCGAGAAACTGGTGGCTGAAAAATTCTTATGAAGAGTCTAAAAAACCGACGCCTAAAGGCTTTGAAATTTCCTGGCAGGTGCGACCAATGTTTGTTGATTCATACGTTCCTCCACAAATTACAGATTCAAGCCGCGAGTATTATACAACATTGGCTCAGAATTTGAGCAACTCCAAACATACCCTCGAAATCGTTACCGAAACAGATGGGAAAGTGCCTATTCAGGCAATTCGAGTGTATCGCCCTCCTTTCTCCAATCTCCCATCGGAAGTTGAGAGTTTTAAACCGCAGATATCAGCGGATGAACACGGATGAACGCTGATAAAATTGCATCCGCGTTTATTTGCGTTAATCTGCGGTTTAAAAAATCTTCATGTTGATTTTATAGCAATGGCCTTGGCGGCGTAGGCCGTTGATGATTGTTCAAATCATTAATATTTAAGCATCTTGAGCGAAAGCATCCAGGATACAAGCCCCCGGATTCATTCCGAAAGCAGACTCAGGACCCAGAAATAAAAAACCTGTATCCCAATACGCTTGGGTTAGCGCTTTCAGACGAATTTCATTTCACGCATTTATGAGAGTTCCCGACTTGTGAAAGGAAATCCGATTATTCTTATGTGAACCGTATTGACGTGTATCCAATAAAAAAGCCCCCGAGTTTATCCCTGGGGTCAATGGTTCAATTCTTTAATCTAAAATCTAAAATCTAAAATCTAAAATCGATTGACTCCTGCTATAATCGCCAAGATTATCAATTTCTAGGAATCCCCAACTCCTGAGACATCAACAGCGATAAACATAAATCCGCCATAAAAATCAACACCCAAGAAGTTACCACCGCCGCCGTGGCAGCTTGGCCTACTCCTTTCCCTCCGCCCACCGTCGTCAATCCCCAACCGCAACCGACAAGGGCAATTATCAACCCAAAAATAAAACTTTTAATCGCCACAGTTACTAAATCCCAAGGCGCCAAAAAAGTCCGCACTGATTCCAAAAATACCGACGGTTCCAAATTATAAAAATTAACCGCTACAAATAGCCCGCCCAAAATCCCCACCGCTACCGCAAAAATTGTTAGAATCGGGAGCATGATGCAGCAAGCTATCACCCTCGGCACCACTAAATAATCAACCGGATTTGTTCTTAACATATACAGGGCGTCTATTTGTTCCGTCACCTGCATTTCTCCTATCTCCGCCGCAAAAGCCGAACCTACTTGTCCCGCCACCACGCCCCCCGTTAAAAGCGGTGCTAATTCCCCACAAAATGCCACAGCAAAAGGACCTCCCACCGCCTCAACCGCCCCAAAGCGAACCAATTCTCGGGCGGATTGAAAGGTAAAAATCATGCCCCCAAAAAAGGCTATTAGCAGCACGGATCGCAAAGAATCCAAGCCTACCGTTACTAAATGTTCCATGATTTTGCGGCGGTCAATTTTGCCTTGGACTATGCGTAGCAGCACTTGGCCACCCAGGAACAATGTCACCAAAAAACGCTGAAACCACCTGTTATTGAAGGTTTCATCTAAATGTCGATCGTGTTCTTGGTCTTTTTTAACCAATGACTCAGGGCTCGCGATTAATTGCAAACAGGGCGAAGCACTGCCACCTACTGATTTTCGGCAATCCTACAGCAATTATTGCACGATTTGTCAACATATATTTTCAGTCTGCCTGCCCTGCAGTTGGTGGGTTGGGCGCGGTTTAAGATTTATTTATTGGTGACTTAACTTAATCGCCGCGCCTAACCCACCCTACAATATGACTGACTACTGGGCAAGCAACAACTCGATAAACTTATCCAACTGTTCATTATTCTTTTCGGTTTGCTCTTTGCCAATTCTCAGCAGGTCTGATATTTTCTCTTCCGAGGCATCATCAATCTGCAGCGGTTGTTCATGGCTCAAATCGGGAGTAATTCTCAAATATTGATTCGGTCTTTCAACCGCATCATAAATCTGGATGAGTTGATAATTTACAGTTTCCGCAACTCCCGTCATCATGATATTAATTAAAGGCTCAACCCACTCAACTTGACCCCAATTTTTTACTTCTTCATAGGGGAATTTTTTCTGAGCTTCTCCTGTCCCCAGCGATAAAATTACCATATCTTTTGCTGTCGGGCTTTTGTCGAGGCTATCGTCAGGAATACTGAATTTATTTCTAACTTCAGCATAGGCACAAAGTGCCGGATTGTTGGCGAATACTCCCCCGTCAATTAAAGCGTAGCGTTCGTTAGTCAAAGAGTAAATTTTTGGAACTTCAAAATATGAGGGAGCGGCAGATGTGGCTCTGGCGATATCTCTGATAAAATAGTCTTCGGCTGGATATTGTTGAGCATCTATTTGATCGAAAAAGTGAGCTTTTCTTCTTTCGATGTCGTAACTGGAAATCAAACAAGGTTTTAGCAGTTGGCTGAGTTTGCAATCTCTAAAGTTTTCCAAAAATAATTTTTCTAAGCGATCACTCGCATATTTCTCATCTATCAAACCATCTAGAGATCTGACTTTTTGCCAAAATGAAGTCTGAAAAACGTCACGGCCACTCTTAATCGAAAAATTAACAGCGTCTTGGGCCGCCCAGCGAGGTCTGCTTGGATTTTCGCCATCTGGACACAAATAGATGCAAGTTAAAATTCCTCCCGCACTCGTGCCGGCGATTAAATCAAAATAGTCAGCTATTCTCGCATCTGGGTTGCCACTTTTTTGTTGCAGCTTTGACTCAACGCTAACTAAAATTTGCGCGGGAATAATTCCTCTAATTCCGCCTCCATCTATGGATAAAATCCGGGTATATTTAGCCATAACTGTTGTCTATTCTGGACGTTTGCTCGTTTCCTAATTTCAAATCCCTAAGCCTCGGAATTCATGCACCGCTCAATCTCTCCTCTCAAATCTTCAATCTAAATTTAATTGGCGGGCTGCGATCGTATAGCGAAAAATGTATTCTACAATTTCTACGTAATTGTAGGCGGCGGCTGGCGAGTCTGCCCAGACTGTGATGCCGTGATCGCGAATTAATAAAGCGGGTACAGAGGGCGCACAAATGGCAAAGAATTCGCAAATTTCCTTGGCTATCTTAGGGACTTCCAAATAATTTGTAAAGAGGGGTATCGACACTTGCGGGTTTTCCTCCCAAACCCCCAAGCCTTTCAGCATTTCGATCGCGGGTAAAGGCACTGCATCTCCTACAGTCAGCCGAGAAACTAAATTTGCCTCGATGGAGTGGACGTGATAGCAAGCTTTAGCGTCTGGAAAACAATTGTAAACGGCTAAATGAATGCTGGTTTCGGCCGAAGGGCGGCTGTCGGCAACAGGTTGCTCGACAATTGCGCCGTCTGAGCTCATTCTGATAAAATCTCGTTCAGTTAACTGCCCTTTCGCACGGCCGCTAGCAGTAATCCAAAAACTGCCATCGGGTAAGCGGGCTGAAAGATTGCCAGCAGTCCCAACCATCCAACCGCGATCGTAAAAATGTTTGGCTGCTGCAATTAAATCTGATCTTAAATCGCCACTCATTCTTTACAAATCCTCAGTTTTTAATCTACTTTTTGCGTTAATAGGAATTGTGCTGGCCTATCTAAACGTAGGGTAATCCGTACACACCTTATATCAAATTCGATCGCATCGGACTTATCTGCACGGGGGCGGGTTTATTATATTGTTTATTATGGGCAATTATTGTGGGTGAACCCTCCCCTACAAAATTTAACATCATACAATACCGATGCAAACGGAATTTATATTACCTGAGAAAGGCGATAGTTTCAATTCCATTTTTGGGACAAATTTTCCAAAATGTCAAAAAAATTATCCCATTTAGTATAAGGCTTTTGTTGTTCGTCTAGATACTCGGCAAGCCGATCGCGCGCAAACACCGACGAAGCCTGCAAAGCCATATTAAAATCCGTCAGCGAATCTCCTATCGCCACTTGTTCCTGGGCCGGGTGCTGGCCCATCACCCGCACCTTAGACACCAATTCCTCATCTCCTTCAAACTTAGAATTGACTTGCAAGCGAGGGCCACTAGCGTCCACATCCACAGCGTAAATAACGCTCGCCCGCTTTACCAAATCGCCCATTACCGTCTCTACCATAATCCGAAGACCGCCGGACACGATCGCAAAATCTACCTTTTTCTCGTCCAAAAAATCCAGCAATTCCACCAATCCCGGCCGCATCAGCTTTGCCCTAGAAAATTCCACAATTTCCCCGTAACGTTCCGAGGGAATAGACTCTAGTAACTGCCGCACTCCCGATCGCAAACTCAACCTTCTAGCGTATATTTCAGGCATCAGTTGAGACGACAGTTCCGGTGCGAAATGCTTGAGCATTGCCACAAAAGTTTCTTCAACAGTTATCGTGCCGTCAAAGTCGCAGAATACCACCCGTTGCTGATTGTTCGGGATTGAAGATTTTTGCTTGTCATCGGTCATTGTCAGTCGCACCTTTCGAGAACGGGAAAAGTTTACACAATTCATCCTACACTGTCGAGTGATCGAGCGCGACTGCCCAAAACTAATCGTGACGCGCTGTTTGTTAGCAATTTCCCGCCGGATTTTATGCAGATTATTCGAGAGAATCTTCATCATCCAGGGAATCATCCAGGGAATCTTCATCTTCCAGGGAATCTTCATCTTCCAGGGAATCTTCCAAGGAATCTTCTACGTCCTGCTTTTGGTTTTTTGTCTTTTGGGGGTTAGACTTAGCCGGCAAACAGATTAAATTATCATCCTCAGTATTAATCAAACCTTTCGATCGCAACTTACCCATCAGCCGCGTCACCGTCACCCGCGTTGAGCCGATTGCGCTGCCAATTTGAGCGTGCGTCAAAGTCCAAGGCAGCCGGTAGCCCCGAACCACCTCTGGTTCGTCGTCACCTACGTAAGGTTCGCCGAACTCCTCGATCAATAAAGTGAGAAACCCCAACAGTCGGTCGATCGTCCGGCGCTGTCCCAAAGTGCTCAGCCAGAGCAGTTTCCGCTGGTGTTGGTAACGAAACGCATCCAAAATTTCTCTACGAAAGTGAGGCCAATTATCCAAGTCGTGCCAATACATCCACACTACGTGAGTTTGATCGGCATGAGCGTAAGCTTGGAGAGTAAACGGAGACTGAGCAACCAGTTCAAAGGGCTGACCGGCGCCGACGAAGCCCAAAAAAGCTTCTTCTGTAGTTTTCTCAGCGGATTTCGACTTCGTCGCCGCAGCGCTAACTTGAGCGCTGCCTACGAGCCGCACAGAACCTTTCTGGACTAAATAGAGCAGTCCGGGTCTTGCCGGAATCCGCTCGTCTTTGCTAAAAGTCCGGCAGCGGTAGTGTTCCTGGGCCCAGTCGATAATTCGCTGCCAAGTGATAAAAGGTCGATCGATAGTCTCTAGATGTGTGGAAGTTGATTGCATAAGTGAGGCTCTGGGATATATTTAATAGTGAGAAAAACAGCTTTTGCCAGCAGTGCGATACCAAGTGAGACAACCAACCCCCGATCAAGCTTGCACGCTTCTTAACTGTGCTGACTTTTCTTAGTTTTACCGAAAAATTTAATGTAGCAAAAAATACATCAAAATGGTAGAGTTCAGCAAAAAATTTGTCGTAAATTATTGTATATTTAGCAAAAAAATCCCTAGAAAGCCTATTAATTCGATGTAGCCCCGATCGGGGGAGCAGATCGACTATCTCTGACATCAGCAGTTTAACGTACAAGAACAGTGGAAGTGGTAACACTCGATAGTTGCTCTTACGTTAGGATGAGCCGATATGGATACAGCAAATATGGAGCAGTGCCTGGAAGTTACAGTGAAGTGTTTCTTGCTTTCCAGGTTCCAAAGCGCGATCGCCCAGCAAGAGGCACTAGGGAAAATTCCATTAAATCTCATAGGTGACACCATTCTCAAGAACGGGCAAGATGCCCATTCCACAAGAGATGAATTTTCTTGTGGAACAGGCAAGATGCCTCTTGCTAAACAAGTAATTGAGAATGGTGCAATATTTCCGTTAAATCGGAGTAAAGATAGCGCGCGGGTGCTGTACGTGTCTGCGATCGCCCTGAAATTGGCTAAAACTTGGCAGCAGACACCGCAGACAATTGCGACCGAGTTGGCCGAAACTCTCGAACCCCTGTGCTACCCAGATTTCGCCGTTAAAGTCGCGCCGGCGGGAATTATTGAGCTGGAGTTGACTGATGCAGGTTTAGCCGTCTGGTTGCAGCGTTTAGCTCAAACGAACCTCCCAATTCCCGAATCTAGAATATTATCCCCTGTTGTGTCTGCTGATCGACTGTTTCCCATTCAGTACAGCCACGCGCGCTGCTGTTCCCTGCTGCGAATGGCCCACCGCGATCGCATAATTGCGATCGCCCAGCCAGATGTCACTACAGCGCCACAAATTTGGTCGCTGGCGAGTCCAAATCCTATCCCTTGGATTGACGAGGGCGATCGAGTGCGGTTAGTGCATCCAGCCGAACGCCGTTTAATATCCCAACTGTTAACAGTGCTAGACAATTTATATCCTACTTTCGGGGTAAAAAAACGTGAACAACCTGTCAATTATTTCAAATTAGCCAATAGTTTGAGCGAAGCATTTCAGACTTTTTACACTCACTGCCGAATTTGGGGAGAAGTCAAAATAAGACAGCCAAAACTCGCCCAAGCCCGATTAGGTTTAATATTAGCAACTCAATCTTTGTTGCGATTTATCCTAGAAGAGTTATTGAGCACCCTTGCTCCTTTAGAACTTTAGATTTAATCCTTATTATTTTTTTTAGCAACATTTTTCCCTACTCAGAGGTGGCTTTCCGCAAGTTTCCTTGACTTCTTCCATCGGAAAATTTTTCTATTTTATCTGGATTGCGATGAACCATGCAGTAAGCTAATGTCGCATAGAAAATTTCTAAAAAATTAGCTATTTCTTGACAATTTTACCTGAGTGCTTAATAAAATTAATTTCTTTTATCTAAGTTGGGTCGTCTTATTTTATTTTATTTTATTTTATTTCTTGAAGTAATCTTTTTTTGGGGTTTTTAGACTGATCATTTTTACCTGACATCTATGGCTGTGCTCCTTAAAATACTTAATCTTATATTATACAATTAAGCTGCTACGCAGCTTATCTATTGGCTATCCAGTATGCTAGAAAAACAAGAAGAAGAATACAGCTTAGTAGGAACGAATCCTCTCCCTCTTCAGGAAGAAATCCAAGAGGATATAGCCTTACCAGAGATGGTACTTCTGACCAATCGACCTCTAAAACTTTCCAAACCGGAAACTCGGTCAAGCCTCAGAGCCCTAACTTTGGACGGTGTATTTGCTACGCTTTTTTACAGCATCATCGGCGGCGCGTTGCTCAGTAATTTCTTGCTCGATTTGGGGGCTGGTCCAGTCGAAATTGGTATGCTCTCCTCCATTCCTCAACTGGTAAATATGCTCCAACCGTTCGGAGCTTATATAGCAGACCGAACACAAAGCCGCCACTGGTATTCCTTCTGGATTTTCGGAATGTCGCGACTGCTGTGGCTGATTCTCGTGCCAGCCCTTTGGTTGGGAGGCTCATTTCATCTGGCCGGACATCAGCTAGTGCAGTTGACATTGGCAATCATCTGGGTAACTCAAGTCTTAGAATCTTTAGGTCGTGCTTCGTTCTTGAGCTGGTTGGCGGCGTTAGTACCTGAGCGGTTGCGCGGGCGGTATTTTGGCTTTCGCAATAGTGCTGTCAGCTTGACGAATCTCATTGGTGTGCCGTTGCTGGCTCTAGTGGTATCGAACTGGCCCGGTGGAAAGCTCCAAGGTTACAGTGCCATCTTGGTTTTAGGAATTGTACTTGGCCTCATCAGTCTAGGTTGTCAGTTCTTTATGACCGATGTGAACCCAAAGCTTGTACACGTCACGCATTCAGATACAGGCGAAAAATCATCCACAGGGACAATTTTTAGCTTTCTCAAGGAAGCCAATTTTTTAAAGTTTTTGCTTTACTCTGGTCTATGGAGCTTTGCCGTTAACGTCAGCGCGCCCTTCTTTAATCTTTACTTGCTGGATGACCTAAATATAGATGTCAGCGTGGTAACGCTCTATAGCAGTTTAGGTGCTGGTGCTAACTTGCTGATGCTGGTTTTTTGGGGGAAGCTGGCTGACCGGGTTGGGAATCGCCCGATTATGCTAGTAGTGGGAGTTTTGGTGGCTCTGACCCCTCTACTCTGGCTAGAAGGTGGAACGGCTCCAATTTTCCTATGGGTCTGGTTTCCGCTGTTGCACATAATCGGCGGTGGGACGTGGGCGGCGATCGACCTGTGCAGTGGTAATCTGATGATGTCGGTGGCACCACTGTTGAATCAGTCGATATACTTTGCGATCGCAGCTGCGGTTCCTGGTGTCACTGGGGCAATGGGAATCACCGTGGGTGGCTTTATAGCCACTTTGACCAATCTCGGTGGCTTGCCAGGGGTGTTTGCGCTCTCAGCCGTTTTACGACTGGTGGCTCTCCTGACCTTGGTTTTTGTTCACGAGCAGCGTTCTGTGTCTTTGGGTAAGTTTTGGCTGCTCTTGTTGCCAGCTTGGTGGAGAAGAGTGGCAATTGAACCTGGAGACATCAGGTTTCAACCATTAATAGTTGAACAGTTGGACTGTCCACCTGAAAGCTCATGCGATCGCTCTTCAACTCTTGATTGATTGTACGGCACAAGAGTCCGAAAATAATTCATAAAAGAGTTGATCAACTATTTTTCAAGTGTTAAAATACTCATCAGATAATCTCAGATGTGACGGTTGTTGGGTCGCTTTTTTTCAGAAATATAAAGTCTGGCTACTCGGATAAGTTTTGAATAGTATCTAATTATTTCTGGGTGCGTTAAATATTTTTGACGATGCCGATGGAGCTTTGAGGAACGATCGCCAATTCTCCGGCTTGTCGATCGCTTCTGGAACGACGATGCTAAATTTAATCACTTGACGAGCGGCTGTTAAGGGTTCTTCAAATTCTGGCATTGTAACCCACATTCCGCACCCCCAACTGGCACATAGGCAGATGGAGGGGATAAAAGTAAATCATCCGAGATAATCGTGAGTAAAAACACCCAAAAATCTGTGCAACGCTCGCATCACTCAGTTAGGAATTCCTAAAAATTGACATGAGGGCATTAATTCAATCTTCTTAACCCATTAAAAGTCAAAAATCAGACCATTGATAACTATTAATTCCCAGCATATATCGCCTGCATTATGACAATAATACATCACTGCTGAATCAACAATTATTTAAATGTAAGTCAGTTTTACCAATCAATAATCGACTTCATTTCACAACAAAAAATAATAAGACCGACAGGTGACTGGAAATAAATTTAAGATGGCTAACCGTTCTGATGTCAAATTAGAAACTTGCTGAATTCC
>NZ_JAUBPI010000041.1:0-57086 GCF_036700645.1 Microcoleus sp. S36b_A4
ATTTAACTCCTTCAATTTTTCAAAACCTCAATATCCCTTATTTACACTTTTCCTCTGCGTAGAGTGACAAAAGAGGGTTAATCCTGGGCTAAAAACATTTATCTCTGGTGGAACGGGCAGGAGGCTTGTCCAGGGATAACAGTGGGTGATGTTAGTTATAAGTGAATCTCAGGCACTGGTCTCAATCAGACCCAATCAACCTGGTAACAGCGACGCAAAATCTCAGATATCAGGTCGATCGCGCAGCAAGAAACCAAGCGGAGGATGCCAAGAGTGTAAGATGTCATTTATCAAGAATACTTTCTGTTGCCGATTGCCCGCTCGGCACCCTACATTGAAAATTATGACAGCCAATTGCTGATTCTGCTGGCTTCATGTTATAGTGGTTTTCCAAGAATTAAATTCGGTTGCGTAGTTTGTTGGTGTTTATTTACAAGCGTCTCTCCGAATCTAAGTCTCTGCACCCTAATGATTCTGGAGATTTTATGTCGATTTACGTGGGTAATCTTTCATATGAGGTAACATCAGATGACCTCAACGAAGTATTTGCCGAGTACGGTACTGTAAGCCGCGTCCAAGTGCCAATGGACCGGGAAACAGGCAGGATGCGGGGTTTTGCTTTTGTGGAAATGGCAAGCGAGGCAGAAGAAGCAGCAGCCATCGCAGCTTTAGACGGCGCTGAGTGGATGGGCCGTGACTTGAAAGTCAACAAAGCCAAACCTCGCGAAGACAACAAACGCCCGGGTGGCGGCGGCGGCTGGGGCGACAAAGATCGCTCTGCTCGACGCTACTAAGCTTTGAGACTGAAAATTTGAGTTTTGGTAGTTGACGGCAGGTGCGAATGCTGCCTTTTTTTCGGGTTGTTTGATCGACCCATCCAATAAAACTCCCAAACCTCTAAATCAGTTTTGCCCCCTCCAAGGAGGGGGCTTTGTTTTTGGCGAAAAATCCGGCGAGATACGTTCGCGATCCAGTTCCCACTCTAGTTCGTGATTCAGTACCCTCTTCCTCTTAACTGCTTTTTTTAAGAGGCTGTCGAGATTTCGCGGCTCGACGCCTGTAAACTATCAAACTAGAATTAAGCAGCAAGAAAAGCTAGAATAACGGCAAAACTGAATATTGCCTAGAACAGCAAAACTATCTTTACCGAAGATTAGTCGAGAAAACCAGCCGAATATCAGCCAATATCTTGATTTTGCCTGAATAAAGATGTCCAAGGTCTACAGCACGGCGGAACTCATTAAAATCCTCGAAGAAGAGCGCCAAGCCTGCTTGTATGGGCGGCGCCTCAACTTGACCGAAACTCCTGCTACAGGCAACCCCGTGATTGACCGCTTTCTCAAATCTGAGGGCGTACAGAAGTTCACCGCTTATCAAAATTTTAAGGCAGCCGTACACGAATACCAGCGGGAACATCAAGTTTCTGGGATTGTCTGGCGGGAAATTGCGGTTAAAGGCAATACTCTACGCTATCCGGCAGTGGATGACGAATTAATAGCTCTACCGGTTGATTTGATTACGTTGAAGGCAGCTAAGATTGCTATGTTGGAATTCTGGCAGCAGGTAACTGCCGGGATGGACTTGTATTTAAGTGTTAACAGCGGAAAGGATTTTCGAGCGATCGAGTCGGTTGATGTAGAGGCTATAGCCCAGCGCACAGAATGGGCCAGCCTCTCGAAGTGGGAAAAGTTGGATTTTCTAGAAATTTTGTTGCAGTTGGGCTGGGGGAAGCCGGAGGAAGCTTATTATAAGCGGGGATGGCCGACATCGGGCAGCGAGTACATTCACGCCGTCAAACCCGGACAGCGGCCGATTTGTTAATTAGTCAGTAGTCAGTAGTCAGTAGTCAGTAGTCAGCAGTCAGTAGTCAGTAGTTACTGATTATTGGGAGATATTCAAAACAAATAACAAATAACAATTGGCAATTGCCAACTGCCAACTGCCAACTGTCAACTGTCAACTGTCAACTGTCAACTGTCAACTGTCAACTGTCAACTGTCAACTGACATCTGACAAAGCATCAAGCCAAACCACTGATTTGGATCTGTCCAAACCTGCACTGGAATTAAACCACGCTGCGAAAGTTCTTTTTTTACAGTATTGAGATTAAACTTGCGCGATATTTCGCTGCGGATAGTTTCTCCCGCTGCAAATTCAACCGTTAAATTGAGAGAACGCAACTGCACTGTTTGCGCTTTTTTACTTTTCAAGTGCATTTCTATTTGACATTCCTCTTGATTGTAAAAAGCCCAATGCTCGAACTGTGCTAAATCAAAATTTCCCTCATATTTTCGATTTAAATGTCGCAGCATATTCAAGTTAAATGCTGCTGTTACTCCTTGACTGTCATCGTAGGCAGGCTCTAAAATATCCTTAGATTTGTCCAAGTCAATTCCCAGCAAAAAATACTCTCCCGGCTGCAATGCACCGACAATTTGCGAGAAGAACAAATCGCATTCTTGAGCATTGAGATTGCCGAGGGTACTGCCGAGAAAACAAATCATTCGGGTTGGCAAGGGCGACGGTGCAATTTTAGCTAAGGCTAATTCGTATGTGCTGACAAGTCCGTGAATCTGGAGCGACGGATAATCGGCCAACAGTTGACAAGCGCTGCTTTCTAGGATAGTAGGACTGATGTCGATCGGCAAATAGTGCAGGGGATATTCCAGTTGACTGTAAGCATCAAGGAGAATCCGAGTTTTGGTGGAACTGCCGCTGCCGAGTTCGACGATTTCGCAGGGGCCAGTTAAATTGGCGATCGCCCCCGCGCACCCCTGCAAAATAGCCGTTTCAGTGCGCGTCAAGTAGTATTCCGGCAACTGACAAATCAACTCAAACAGGTTCGAGCCGCGATCGTCGTAGAAATACTTTGGAGGCAGGGATTTGGGGGTTTGAGTCAACCCGCTAACTACATCGCTGCCAGCATTGATTTCTGCGGGTGTCAGTGCCGCAGAGCTCACCAGTCGCTCTAAGTGCAGCCGGTTTTCTTTCGTTGAGGCTGAGTTTGTCGTGTCGGACAGTCTTGGGGATTTCATAAAGTAATTTTTAGATGCACATATCGGTATAGCACGCAGTCGCGTTGCCAAATATCGCGCTCAAGTCAGATTTTTCAGGCCACTCTCCGTTCTGTATTGTCTCACCCGATGGATCTCGCTTCCACAATTAAAACTTAAAATTTATCCACAAAAATTATTGAATACTTAACCAAACTTGTTTTGTTTGAGCTTGTTACATGGAAAAAAGTTGGGCATTTCACAAACAAATTTTGTCCCCAATTCCCTCTCCAGCCATTTATTTGATGTTCGTCAAATAAGCTTTATAATGCAATTATTAAAGAATTTATTCATCGGACTTTTCCGATGAATAAATTCCTGACTATGAACAAAGTTGAGGGTAGTTACAATTACCTAGCGAACTACTTAGCGCACCGAAAACCAGCAATAATTTGCCGCACGCCCGGATAATACCAATTCCGAAAACTTGATCGCAGAGCCTGCGGAAAAGTTGCCCAACTCCCGCCTTTCAAAACCCGGTGTTCTCCATCAAAATAAACTTGAGAATATCCCCTGTAAGGATAACTTTCAAATCCCGGATAGGCGTCAAAAGTTGAAGCAGTCCACTCCCAAACATTGCCTAACATATCGCAGCAACCCACCGCACTTGCTCCTTTGGGAAAGGCATCCACTGGCGAGGTATTGGCAATATTATTACCGTGATTGCACAGGCTGCCGTTTGGCGGTTCTTCTCCCCAAGGATAGATGCGATATTTTTGATTTGTGGCATCCCAAGTTGCAGCTTTTTCCCATTCGGCTTCCGATGGCAAACGCTTGCCGATAAAGTTGCAGTAAGCTTCGGCTTCGTACCAACTCACGCCGCAGACTGGATGGTTGTTGAAAGCTGGATTTTCTGACCAGTAAAGCGGTCGAGAGACGGCTTCGCCTTGCAGCCATTTCCAGCCGTCCGCTGACCACCAATCAGGGTTTTGATAGCCACCGGATTCCATGAAATCTCGGTATTGACGGCAAGTGACGGGATAGCGATCGATCGAGTATGCTTCTAAATAACACAGGTGGCGCGATCGCTCGTTATCCAAAGCCTCAGCAGCATCGCTTCCCATATAAAATTCCCCGCCCGGAATTTCAATCGCCGGGGAATCGGTAATTGGTAATTTGTAATCTGCAATTGGTAATCGGTAATTGGAAATTAATCTTCCTTCCTCATTCCCTCTTCCTTCTTCCTTCTTCCCTCTTCCTTCTTCCTTCTTGTTGTGCATTTGCAACACGAAAGCAACAGTTTCGCAGTGCTGGCTTTCGTGCTGAATAATAAACCGCCAGAGACGTTCTTGCTCCTCGATCGGCGCTACTTCCAAATAATCTAACACCTTTTTTCTCACCGCGTCCAGATATAATTCAACTTCAGGTAACGCGGGCAAAAAAACCCGTTGTTTTTTCGGCAAAATATCAGCAGCAAACAGTTGGTGATACTGAGGAAAGACTGGCTTTAACCCCGCACACCGCTGCAACAGCCACAAATCCTCAGTATAAGCAATATGACCTAAATGCCAGCCAACCGGACTGAAATCAGGATGAGCTTGGCGGCAGAAAGTATCGTAGTCGATGTCTGCAAATAGCTTGAAAGTGCCGCTGCGACACTGCTGCAAATCTCGATAAATTGCCTCTCTACAAGATAGGATAGATTTCGATATCACGGTCTACTCCGGTACTGATAATGCTCTGGACTGGACACTCGTGCCAATTGCCAGCAAATAAAGGTTCAGAAGCAATGATGACAGAATCCGGGAAATTTAAATCATCTCGCAGCCAATAGAGGGAAGGAGGGGTTTTTTGGGAAGCAAAGCGAGAGGCAACGAGCTGGTGTCCGTCGCTGATAATTATATTAGCTGAAAATTCTACTTGGTGAAAGTTTGCTAGCTCTGCCAAAGTTTTCAGCGTGTTTTGTAAAGCAGCTTCTAGAGTCAGATTTCCGGCTGTCAATTCATTGACAAACAAGCCGAAGATATGCTCTGAATCTGTAGTGCCGTTAATTGATTGATAAAGCGTATCGCTGAGGCGATCGCGAATTGGTCTGTAAAGAGTTTGCCGAAAATTCTTCACGAAGCCGTTGTGTACGAACAGCAGGCGATCGTTCTGAAACGGCTGACAGTTGCTCAAATCTACAGATTGTCCTGAAGTTGCACTGCGAACATATCCGATCGCGCATCCAGATTCAACGTATCGACTGATACTTGGAAGGTTAATGTCACTCCAAATTGGCTGTACATTTTTATAAGTAAACGGGTCAGTATCTAAGTGCGGGTGATACCAACCAATACCAAAACCGTCAGCATTGAGTAGGCCAGAAGTCATTTCGCGGGGCTGGTAACTCTGCACAATTAGGGAATGTTCCGGCTTGTACAGAATAGCATCGAGTAAAATCGGCTCCCCGAGGTAGCCAAGCAAACGGCACATAAAATTTTTGCAGCAATGTGATTAGCATTGTAAGTCATGAGCCGAAAAATTGCCCGTTAGCGAAGCCCTCGAAGAGGATCGCCCATCTTCAGGGCTGGAAGGTTTTTTGTAGGCCGCTGCCAGCATCGCAGTACAAACGATACAGTTAAGGTAGAACCCCTGCAACACAAGGAGACTCTTGAATGTTCATCGACGAACTCATCCCAATGGCGAAAGAATTGATCGAACAGCCGATCGCCTTCGCGGGCGGATTTTTATCTGGCCTGCTTCGACTCAACCTTCACGAAGATCCCGTTAAAAGCTGGATCGACGAGCAAGCTGGTTCAACTTCCTACACTACTCCCCCAGCCGAACCCACCAACGGTAAAAGCACGGGGCCTCAGTCAATCTCGATCGACTAAGGAAAAGCAGTAACATCCTCCCAACGCCAAACTGATTACAGTTATGGCGTGGGTTTCCAAACTTCACAGTTTGGCTTTTCGCGTTTTTCCCTTACGGGATTTCCACACTGGGGTAGATTGAATTGCTCAGTCCCCGCTAGAAAGTCTGTACAGACACTTTCGATTCCCGTATAACCTTTCTCAGATAGATGAAGTACAATAACAGGAGTGTGTAAACCAGTTCCAAATATTGTGATGAGAAACTTGACGGAATCCCAAGTCGATCGCCTTTCCTAATTATTGATAATTTGTTATGTTGATAAAACTGAAAATATATTTAAGTTTTTACCATAAATTCTCAGGTTTGTGATCAATGGCGCGAAGGGGGCGAAAATAATATTACTTTCGCCCCTTTTTTGATTAGTTTCTTTACTTGTTTTCTCTATTTATATGACTATTTTCCATCACTAATAAAGTATTTTTCCCTGGTTTTGGTAGGTTGCCGCATCATAAAAGTATCAAATGTAATTGTATCATTTTCTTTTTAAATTAACTTATATTAGAACTTCATGAACCCTTATATAGCAATCCTTGCAGGAGCCGTAATTTTGTTACCTCACCCAAACCCTCCCCTTAGCTGCTCTGAGGGAGTAAGAAATTCACAAATGATTTAGGAATGCTATACCTTGCTAGTCGCTTTGTTTCCGAAGATGCTTGGTGATTCCTCGCCCGCCCATCAGTGATCTGATTAAAATCAAGTATTGTTCAGGGGTGGGATTTCTCGTCGCCCCAAAACTCATATCCTCACTCATCCGCAGGGCGAGTGAGGATATGAGTTTTGATTAAACTAACTATTGCAGCCAGTACCAAGGGTTGGTGAGTGCGACAAATCCTTTTAGTCAGAGTCGATCGCCCAGTTGTATGCTAGATAGCACTTGACAGTTAAATTAAAAGGTTATTATGTATAGCACAACAAGTTCAGTTCGATCGACATGACTATCTACATTGGAAATCTGTCTTACCGCGCCACCGAAGAAGACCTCAAAGCAGTATTTGCAGAATACGGCACAGTCAAGCGAGTTGTCTTGCCTACCGACAGGGAAACCGGTCGGATGCGCGGTTTTGCATTTGTTGAGATGATGGAGGATGCCCAAGAAGACGCTGCAATTGCCGAATTAGACGGTGCAGAGTGGATGGGGCGCCCCTTGCGAGTGAACAAAGCTAAACCGAAAGAAGAGGGAAATCGAGGCGCAGGTATCAAGAGAAACGACGGATATTAGTCCGCGAGGCGGCGGTTGACATCCTCTCGAAACCCACCTGATGCACCAGTACGCCAGTAGCGCCGAATTGCAAGCAGCAGTTGATTTTGGGGATGCAATGTCAAATCCGCTGCACAAAAACATCGATTATTTACAGGAGCCTGCGGTATGCTTTTATTACAAGAATTTGATGCCAAAGAATGGGTGAAAACGCGCAGTTCCCTAGACGGTGAAGCAACATTTCTCACATGGAACGGTTATATTTACTCTTTTGTTCCCAACGAACCGAAAAAGCGCTTGTTCAAAATACTTGGCATGAGTGCAAGCAGGTGTATTGCTGACGGCGAGGGCGGCTGGAAATTCACCTCGCGAGAACTAACTTACTATCTAGACCCCAACAGCGGAAAAATTCTCCACAAATGGGAGAACCCTTGGACAGGAGAAACCCTAACGGTTGCTCACGTTGCTAACAACCCCGTCCAAGGGAATTTTAAAGGAATTTTCCCGGCTAAAGTAGAGCCTGAAATTACGACTTTTGTCTTTGACTTATTTCCCAACTATCCTAATCCTTTAGCTGAGGATGCCAGATTTGTTGATTACAGTCCAAATCCCATCTATCAAGCAACGGAATTATTTAAGCTGACAGTGCCCACAGCAGAATTATTAAATCCCGAACTTGTCTCAGTTTCTCAAGTAATTCTGAGTTGGGATAGAATCGGGCCGTGGCTGGCATGGATGAAAATGGGAAATCGACCCGGTAACATGATTTACAGTGCCACGGGTTCCAAAGTCAATAGTTGGACAGAATTACCTCAATTGCTGCAAGATGAAATCAAAACTCGCATTCCTTTGTATAAAGATGCGCCGAAATCGCAATTAGATGTGGAAGATATGACTTCTTGGATTTATTTTCAACAGAACTTTGATGCTTATCTCGCGGGAGAAAGATTCCCTCTGCCAGCACCGGAAGCATAAGCTCATAATAGATGAATGCCCTCAATCAGTTCGCTATCGCATGGCGGCCCATGCGAAACCGGGTTGTTTACTGAATCTGCAGGCCCTAACGCGTCTTTTCATCCATCTTTCCCCGGTTTCGAGCAGTCGGAGTGCGATCGCGAACTGTCAATGTAGGGTGCGCGCACCAGGACATTACCGCATCATATCAAATCCGGTAGCATCGGAATTAATATTACTTACAGCCAGGACACGGTACTGCCGGGCCCCTACAATTAATCGGGCGTAGGGAAGCGGCACGTGCAGTCTCCTCTATATCATAAGGAGTGTAACCGGAACTGATATCAGTCAAATTAATTTGTAGTGAAGAATGCAAGTCTTGTGATTTTTATTACAGCACTTTGCTTAACGATTAGGTACAATATTAGAGGTGGTAAGAAAGAGAAAAATGAAACCCTACTCCCTAGATATACGTCAAAAGATTATTGACACAAGGAGAAGCAGGTAACACCTCTATTCGGAAAGTAGCAGAAAGATTTCAAGTGAGTAAAAGTACGGTACAGGCACTACTAAAGCGAAAAAAAGAGACAGGAAGACTACTCCCTAGTCAGGCTCATGGTGGTAAACCGAGCCAACTCTTTGGTCACGAACAACAGATTGAAGAGATGGTAGCCCAGTATCCAGATTACACACTTGCAGAATATTGTGAGTATTGGCACGAAAAAACAGGAGTATGGTTGAGCGAGAGTGCCATGTGCCGATTCTTACAAAAGCAGCAACTCACTTTGAAAAAAAAAACACTACGGAGTAGTCAAGCCCATAAAGAAATTAATCAAAAGAAGCGAGTAGAATATTGGGAAAAAATCCGAGATGTCGAACCAGAAAATCTGATATTTTTGGACGAAATGGGCGTATTGCTGGGGATAATGAGACTTAGAGCTAGAAGTAAAAAGGGAGAAAGAAGCTACGATATCAAGCCATTTTATAGAGGAAGTAGGGTAACAGTGGTGGGAGCAATAAGCAATAAGAAAGTCATCGCCATGAAGACCATAGAAAAATCGATAAACGGAGAGGAGTTCAAAAAATTTGTGCAAGAACAACTGGTTCCAAAATTATGGAAAGGAGCGGTATTAGTCATGGATAATTTGAAGGCGCACAAAGTAGAGGGGGTAGAAGAAATGATTGAAGCAGTGGGAGCAAGAATAGTGTATTTATCACCTTACTCACCAGATTTTAACCCGATCGAACATTTATGGTGGGAATTAAGGGCATGGCTCAGGAGATTTGTACCTCGAAGTGTACAGATTGTGGAAAAACTATTGGAATTGGGAGTGAAATTATGTTCAACTAAGCAAATCGCAAATTATTTTGCTCACTGCTGTTACTGTACCTCTTAGTCACGCAAAGTGCTGTAAGACTTGCATTCTTCACTACAAACCTGATTCTATCAATGTCCAAAAATATCCGTCAGGTGCAATGAAGGAAAAACTTTGTTCCCCAAATTCATTAGCGACTATTTCTGTAATTTTTTGTGCATTGCTGGCTTTGACTCGCTCAAAATATTCTGCAATACTAGACACTCGATATGTGTACAGCGACATTCCCAAACATCCGGGATTGGCGCGATCAAATCGATCGCTTAGTGCGATCGAACTCGGAAACCTCAGAATATACAGTCTACCCGATCGCGCGACCTGAAAATCTGTTTTCGACGATCGGGGGTCATCAAAAGCTGTCACCACAAATCCTTCCCCAGACTGAAGCTCAAAAATCTCCCTTCCGGCGAGGGAAGACTCAAAGGTAGTTTCTACATCGTCGCGCGCCCGAATCAACCCCAGAACTTCTTCATAAAATAGCAGCGTTTCTTTGCTGTCATCTTGAATTACCATTCCCATGTGGGTAATTTGACTGGTTTTAAAAAAAGCATTTGGATTAATTTTCCCGTAATTAGGCAAAGCATAATTGAATCTTTGAAAAAAAACTTGCCGACTCAAAGGCTGCAAAAGCATCATCTCACGCACTCCGACAGCCGCCTCGACAAAAGGACGCGGTTTTCGCTCTTTGTTGTAAATAATCTCCCAGTGCGGGGATGTATATTTGACCGACAAATTGGCAGATTCAGCATCTTCGGCATGGTTGAGGATATTCAACAAATCAGCAGTTAAAGTAGTTGCCCAACGGTTGCCTTTCACCTTCATTGACGACATTTGCAAACCATCGTTTGTAGGTTTTTCCCAAATCATCAAGCGAATTAATCCGTGATCCGCATCTTGGTGATAGAGTCGAATCGATCGCACTTTTGAACTAACTCCATATAATTCGCCAGCTTCGGATGCCGAGAATTCTCCTATTTTACCGATCCGATATCCAAATTGCTCCCAATATTGCAGTTGTGGAATCGCATCGGCTACGCCAATACACACTTCGTAAATGCCTGCGATGGAAAGGGGCTGCACTTGATTCATACTTTTTGAAACATAATTTACGCACTTTTACATCGGAGTGTTCGCTGTGAGATATCTAAGCGAGATATATAGCGGTTCTCAAGCGTGGTGAGGTATGCCCACGGAGGCCACGGAGGCCACGGAGGCCATGAGTACCTCATATGAGAGCTCGAAAGGCTATATATAGGCAAAGCTTTGCAGGGTGTTCCAAGCCAGATATATAGGCAAAGCTTTGCAGGATGATCGCACTCCTAAAAAAACGCTTTTTACCAAACCGGGATGCTTCCGATACATCGCCGATCAAACCAAGATTTATCACGAGAAACCGGGTTGATGAGCGTTAATCTTAGAAAGAGTAAACTCGCCCTTTTTCATCAATATAAACTGATCTGTCTTGCCGAGTGCTGCCGTCTGATCTGGTGATGCGAATCGTCAAAATGTTTGTCTGCGAGTCAACGTTATAGTCGTATTTCAAAGTTGTGGTTCCTCCGGTGGCATTAATCGGAATATTGGCAATGTCGCCGATACGATTGCTGATGCGAACACTGATGTTTCTGCTGGCTCCGACTGGCAAGGATGACAAGCTGCCACCTGATTCACCGTATTCTAGGTTCAATCCCGTTTCATTTAACAGTCTGAGGGTAATGTTGCGAGTATTGTCAACCTGCGCTTGAGGTTGCCAGAATCCTGGTTTTTTGCCACCGTCAGTTGCAGGTTGAGCTAATGCTGGGTGAGGATGCAGAAAGGCTAGGGCGGCAAGTATTGCTGCGGTTGCAATAATTTTTGATTTCACGGTTTTTACCTCCGGGTCATTCGATTTTAGATTTTAGATTTTAGATTTTAGATTTTGGATTGACTTGCGCGAGATAAATGCGGGGGCTTGAGGATGTTCGATTTTCGATTTGGGATTGATTCCACGGATAAATCACGTGGCGGGTACCACCTTTGAAATTCGTGGTCAAGAATTGGTTATATTTCTATTCTAGCTTTAAAATCCGATGTTAGTGGAAGGAAGAGGGAAGAGGGAAGAAGCAGTAAAAGCAATAAAAGCCAGGGTTTGAGAAATTAAGGATTTCCTAACCGTCGGGCGCGGTTGCTATATCTACTCAGAAACGGGGCTTCTGTAGTTGTTAATATTCCTGGACGCACGGGTTGTCTAGAAATCCGATTTCTGAGCGGGTGACTGCTTGCCAAAACTATGATTTAGAGTAGAAACGGGATTTCTGAGGTCAAGTGCGTCCGGGAGTGGTTAATTGTTAATTATCGATCGAGCGGCTTCTAGCAGCAGGCGCTGTTCGGCGCGGACGATCGCCCTGCTAGTTTGTTCTACAGCATCGACATTGACCGAAATAGACGAAATTCCCCACCGCACGAAGGATTCAACTGTGTCGGGATACAATGCGGGAGCGTCGCCGCAGATTGAGCAAGGAATGCCGGCGGCCCGGGCCTGTTTGATTAATTGTTCGATCGCCCTCATCACTGCTCGATCGCGCCCGTTGAAAGCACCTGCTACCTGGTCGGAGTTGCGGTGACTGCCTAACAGAAATTGGGTTAAATCGTTGGTGCCGATGGAAATTCCTTGAACTCCTGCTGTTACGTAATCTGGCAATAAAAATAACACTGAAGGAACTTCCGCCATAATCCACAGTTGAAATTCGGCTGAACGGTTTTTCCAAATTGTTTCTAAGCGCTGGCGGCAGTAGATAAACTCGTCAACCGAGCGCACGAAAGGCAAAATTAAATTAACATTGGTATGGCCTGACTCGCAGACTTTTTGAAGTACGCAGAGTTCCCAATCAAATAATTCCGGTTCAAAGGTATAACTGAAACTGCCGTGGGCGCCTGACTCCCGTAAATCGAGAGAGCGATAAAATATTGGTCGCGGCGAAACGGCAGCAGCAAATAAGCTCAGGCAATCGGCCATGCGATCGACAAATTCCGATTGGCGGCCGTCTTGTAGCCAAACTTTGGGGTTTTGACAGTCCAAAGCTTCTAATGCCATTAATTCCGATCGCAGCAATCCGATGCCATCTATTGGCAGATTTTTGAGGCGGTCAATCGAACTTGTTTGGCTGACATTAACTAGCAGTTGAGTCGCCGTTGGTGGGCCCCAAACATATTGAGTAGACTCAGATTGTCGAGATTTAGGCCCGGAATTGGACGATCGCTCGGAGGTAGAAGATTGGTGCTTGGCTATTGACATTTTTGCTGCTGTACTGTATATATTTGCCTTTTTTGCTGTGTCCCGAAGTCGGCTGCTGTCTCCTCTGTCGATCGCATCGTGTTGGGCGAGGGCAAAAACTTCTCCGCTATCGCCGTCTACCAAAACCGAATCGCCCGATGCGATCGCCCGCGTGGCCCCGGTCACTCCCACAACGGCGGGAATCCCCAATTCTCTTGCTAAAATGGCGCCGTGGCCTGTCATACCTCCTTGTTCGGCAACCACCCCAGCAGCAACCTTCAGCCAAGGCAGCCAATTCGGATCGATTGTCCGAGCTACCAAAATGCCTCCCGCTAAGAATTCCGCGTTTTCTGGGTGGGAATTAGTCATAACTTGGGCAATTGCTTCGGCTTTTCCTGATGCTGCTCCCACACCTCTAAGTATGGCAGGAGTTCGGGCTGGGGCGATCGAGTTGGGCTGCCGGAGGGCGATCGAAGTTTCCTCTAGTGGCGCGACTTTTTCCCCTTTCACCAGACGAACTTGAGTGAAATAAAACTGCGGTTCGCCGCTGTTTGCTGTCTGGTTTAGCGTCCACTCCAAAATTAAATCTGAGTCAAATTCGGCGATCGCTTTTTTACTCAATTCAATGATTTCTTGCAGTTGCGATTCCTCTAAAACGTATTCTGTTTGTGCTTCCTCTCCCAGCGCTAAAACTTGCACGCAACAGTCAGCAAAATCAGGAATTATAAAGGGAGAATCGGGAATTGGGAAAGCAGCAAACTTGCCCAGCAGGAGTTTTTTTTTCGGTTCACCATCGCCGACTTTGAGATTGTAGGCTAATGTTTTGTAACCGATCCGCTGGAATTTAACCGCGCTTGTTTCCGGCTGCACTTGATAGTAATCGGGGATGGTTTCTCCCTTAGCGAGGGACAATCCCAAACCGCTGATGGCTTGGATTTCCCACTGTGCACCCGCCTTTGTTTTCACCTCGCCCGCGGCGATGGCTTCTTGAAGTGGCTGCACCAAAACTGCGGGATTGATTTGCTGTACCCGCAGGCCGCACCGCTGCCAGTAAAATAGACTTCGGGCTCTGAACATTTCTGCCCAAGCTCGTTTGAGTCCGTCCCCAATGGCTTCGGGTTCTGCCCGTACTGCCTGAGATGCCAGAATGCCCACTGTTTTCGGGTTCCAGGAAGTCAGGGAAGGGCGAAAAATTAAAGCTGTGGAGTTTAAGTTTGACTTGGAGTTGAGTTGAGAAACAGCAGACTCTAGGGTGGAGAGCAGTGAATCTGGCAGTTTGCCGGCGAGGATTTGGTGGCGGATGCTGCGGGCGATCGATTGCAGTTGTCTGGGTTCATCGACATTCAAGTGCAGTGAAGAGTGTGGCCAGTCAGCAAACAGCGGTTCTAGGCACTCGATCGACTCTAAAAACTGCCAGAATGTGGTAGCCGGTACGACAAAACCAGGTACAACAGGATGATTTTTCTGGAGCAAACAGCTCAAGTAAAATGCTTTTTCTCCCACTGCATCTCTGTCTGAAGGTTGAATTTTGTCTAACCAGTAGAGGTTTTTCACGCTGCGAGCCTGTCGGTGGAAACTGATTGAAGTTGAAAGTTTTTCCCATTAATCACTTACGACAATTTTAGGATGAACAAGCGACAATGGACGGGATTAGTCAAATCTTTTCTCAATCTATTTCTTAAGTCTAACTGTCCTCTTTGTCAGCGACCGGCCGCCGGAGAGTTTTGTCCCTACTGTCACAAGCAACTTCAGCGATGTCAGTTAAGCGATCCCGGTCGATTTTGGCATTCACAGCAGCGTGTTTTTGTGTGGGGTGAGTATGGCGGGGCTCTCAAACGGGCGATCGCAGCTTTGAAATATGACGGCAATCCGCAATTAGCGAAACCTCTCGGCCGCTGGCTAGCAGAAGCTTGGCTGAGTTTTCCCGAGTTAGCTATAGACAATCTAACAGTTGTACCGATTCCCCTGCACAAAGAAAAGCTCAAGGACCGCGGTTTTAACCAAGCAGAACTTTTGGCTGAAAGTTTTTGCGAGGTGACTGGTTTGCCTTTGCAGCGGCACGGTTTGGATCGGGTGAAAAATACTCAGGCTTTATTCGCTCTGACGCCACAGCAGCGCCAAGCGGAAATGAAAAATGCTTTAAGTTTGGGGAAAGATTTTCGTCGTCGCCTCCCGCGCGATCGAGTGCTGTTAGTTGATGATATTTACACTAGCGGTACTACTGTTAAGTCGGCTATTAAAATTTTGGAACAATCGGGAATTTCGGTTTATGGAACTGTGGCACTTGCAACTCCGAATAAGAGCGATCGGTCAATCGATTTTAGATTTTAGATTTTAGATTTTAGAATTGAAGCATTGAAGCATTGATCCCACGGATAAATTGGGAGGCAAGTTTATCGGACACAGGTTTTTTATTTCTCCACCACGGATGAATCCGGGGCTTATATCCTTGATGCTTTCGGTAAGTTGTGACTGGCTTTAATTTTCAACAGGTTTGTAGTGAGGGAATGATATTTATCAGGATTTGCTAATAAGATTTTTTTGGGAAAACGAACCGCGAAGACGCGAAGAACGCGAAGAAAGAGAAAGGAGAGAGTTTAGGCGGAAAGCGGGAATTGGTTGCTGATGTTCCAACGGCTGCCGTCGTGAAGCAGTAAAGTTAATGCCGAAGCGGTAAACTCAAAGTGGAGCGATCGCCCTGCAAATTCTAACCAAGCCGTTTGAAAATTCTCTTTAGTTAAATCGCGAAACGCTACTGTCATGTGCGGTACAAATGGGCGAGTTTGAGAAACTCGATCGACAATTCCCAAACTTGCCTCCATATAACTCATCAAATCTTTGTGAATTTCCAGCAATTCGGGTGATTTGACAACATCAGCGTAAATGACGCGGGGCGCGAAAGCAGCAAAACCGGGTAGAGTAACGGGAATTGGCAGCCGATTTGCAGAAAACTGGTTCAAACTTTCCTCTAATTTGGGAACATCCTTCGCTAACGAGTGAAAAGGAGGTTGTAGCGTGATGTGCGGCGGCGAATTCAAAGCTCCGAGGCTGTTATAATGTTCCGCAAAATACTGTTGAATCTCAGTAATGTGCTGTTCAATATCGGGAGGCGGCACTAGGGCAATAAAAAATCGCTGTTTTGACTGGTTCATAGGATAACATCGCAGTTAAGAAAGGATGGTGGAAAATGGAATATAGAGCATTTGCCCTAGATCCCGTTGCCGATCGCCCATTCCCAATCTAAAATATAAAATCTAAAATCCCAAATAAAAATGCCTTGGTTTGTCAAAATTGAGCAAGGAATTGTCGAAAAGCCTGTTTTTGACCAATACGTGCCAGCTCACAGAGCTTATGTTCGAGAGTTGATTTCTAAAGGACACCGAGCGAAAACTGGCTACTGGGCGCGGCGGGGCGGCGGTATGTTGATGTTTGAGGCGAGTTCGATGGATGAGGCGAAGGCGATCGTCGCTGAAGACCCGCTGGTGAAGAACGGTTGCGTTATTTATGAAATTTATCACTGGTGTGTGGTTGAAGAATAAATAACTGTGTTATACTCATATATGAACTGGACCCACGCGATTCCAACGCCCAAATCTTGTCAGGACCGGAAGGTAGCAGCAACACGGGATGCTTGTAATAGGCGTGGTCTCCGGTTCACCCAGTTTTATGAGGTGTAGCTCCTATGCCTGGTTTCGGAGATATTTTACAAAAAGCAGTTTACCTTGGTGTCGGGCTCGCTTCCTATGCGGGTGAAAAAGCTGGCAGCAAGTTAACTGAATTACGCACTGAAGCCCAAAAGCTGGCAGACGAATTGGTGAAGCGGGGCGAGATGTCCACGGAAGAAGCTCGCCGCTTTGTTGATGACATGGTGCAACAGGCTCAGCAGCAGCCCCCCGTAGCCTCGGCTGGGAACGAAAAACCCGCTGAACCTCGGCGGATTGAAATTGTTTCTGAGGAAGAAGATGTCTCGGCAAAAGATGCTAAAGAGACAGGCGGCGTAGACAAGCTCCGCGAACAGGTGCAGAATTTACAAGAGGAATTGCGGCGGCTGAAGCGGGATTAAGCAGGAAAAAGCTCGCTCAGCAAAGCATGAGGGGAACTCAGGATAATAATCTTGAGTTCCCTTTTTGAATATCTGCCCTGTCAGATGTGGACGGATATCAGGCAATAGGTAATAGAATTGAAAGTAGGTGCGATCGCTTCGCATGAGGCTGGCTGCACCTGTCTGTAAAATATTTTGTAATAGCCAACTGTCAAATTCATGGAAGATTGGTCTAAAGATTTTTTTGGAGTAATGGAAAATGCTGTTTCTGAAGTAGAGCAGTTTTTCAGCGAAATGGGCGAAGAGTTTGTCGAAATGCTGGACGTTTTGGCAAAAATGTCGGAAGAGTTTACAGAACAAGTACAAAATAATCTGATTAACGACATTGACGGTTATTTCAATGAATTTGATGGTTTATTTAATGAATTTATCGAACCGATAATTGAAATTTGCCGCGACTTCGACCCGGAGTTTGATGAGATAGATTTGTCGATGGTGACTTATGTAGACCCTTCGCCGACGCAGCAGCCAGCTTGTCGCGGTTGTCGCAATTATCACGGTCAAGTTTACGGTGGAAATTTGTTGGTTTGTGCGATGCACCCTACTGGTGTGGAATCGGAGAGTTGTGCGGATTGGGAAACAGACGGCGATGCAGATTTTTAATGGCCCAGTTGAGTTGTTGAGGGGTTAATGGCTTATGGTAACGTCAATTCAGTCTCCGTCAAAGATTTCTCTGGAAGAGTTTCTGCTATTGCCAGAGACTAAGCCTGCTAGCGAGTATGTTGACGGTGAAATTTATCAAAAAGATATGCCACAAGGAAAACACAGTACGTTACAATTCGAGTTTCCATCTGTTATTAATCGAGTTGGCAAGCCGCAGAAATTAGCTTATGCGTTTCCAGAATTGCGCTGCACTTTTGGGGGACGTTCTATTGTTCCAGACATAGCAGTGTTCGAGTGGCCGCGCATTCCTCTGAATTCTCAGGGAAAGATTGAAAATAGGTTTGAAATTGCGCCGGATTGGACAATTGAGATTTTATCGCCGGAGCAAAGTTCAACTCGCGTAATTAATAAGATTCTGTTTTGCCTCAAGAATCATACTAAATTAGGTTGGCTGATTGACCCGGAAGAAGAATTGGTAATTGTTTTTAAACCGCAGCAGGAACCTGAGATTAAAGAGAATGAAGATATTTTACCTGTACTGGATGTGCTGTCGGATTTGCAATTGTCGGCGACAAATTTGTTTGAGTTGTTAAGTTTTAATTAGAAATGAGTTACAGTTGAGTCAGGGTAATTTTGCATCTAACGACATTTAAAGGTGAATCGCTCAACGGCTAATAATTCGCAATTTGGGTTTCCGAATATGCCGCCATCGCTGCAATTGCGACACTATCAGCGAGTGGCGGTTGCTAATTGGTTTGCGAATCAGGGACGCGGTACGCTGAAGATGGCGACGGGTAGCGGCAAGACGATTACTGCACTGGCGATCGCCACTGAATTATACAATAAAATTAACCTGCAAGTCCTGCTCGTAATTTGCCCTTACTGCCACCTGGTGAATCAGTGGGCGCGCGAATCCGAGAAATTTGGTTTAAAACCTATTTTGGCTTTTGATAGCGCCCGCAGTTGGCAAAATAAGCTGGCTGCGGGTTTGTATGAAGTGCGATCCTCTTCGAGGGCTTCGCTAACGGGCGAGCGAGCATTTCTCACAATCATCACTACCAATGCTACCTTAATGGGAGATAGTTTGCGATCGCAACTGCGCTATTTCCCAGAAAAAACCCTGATTATTGGAGACGAAGTTCACAACTTAGGCGCGCCCCGTTTAGGAGAAAGTTTGCCGCGCAATATTGGACTGCGACTCGCCCTTTCCGCCACCCCAGAAAGGCATTTCGACGAACAAGGAACCGAAGCTATTTTAGATTATTTTGGCCCTGTTTTGCAGCCGGAACTTACCTTAGCCGACGCCATCCGCCAAAAAGCATTAGTACATTATTTATACTATCCAATTTTAGTAGAATTGACCGAAGCCGAAACCCGCAAGTATTCCCGCTTAACTCAAAAGATTGGCTGGGCGCTTTGGGGTGATGAAAAAGTAGAAGAAAACGATGCTTTAACAACTTTATTAATGCAGCGGGCCCGGTTAATTGGGGCAGCGGCTAATAAATTAATAGCTTTGCGAGAATTAATGATTCACCGTCTCGACACAAGCCATACTTTATTTTACTGCGGCGACGGTGCGATTGAAGGAGGTGGCCGCCGAAATAACAACCGCCAACTAGCAGAAACCGCGAAGTTATTGGGTTCAGAATTAGGCTACCGAGTTAACACTTATACGGCGGCAACTCCTTTAGCAGAAAGAGAACGATTGCGTCAGCAATTTGAAAGTGGAGAATTGCAAGGTTTAGTCGCGATTCGCTGTTTGGATGAAGGCGTTGATATTCCAGCCATTCGCAATGCTGTAATTTTAGCAAGCAGCAGCAATCCGCGCCAGTTTATTCAGCGCCGGGGACGGATTTTGCGGCCGCATCCGGGGAAGGAAAGGGCAACTTTATTTGACATGATAGTTTTGCCTCCAGATTTAGGTCGGGAAACGTTAGAAGTCGAGCGCAATTTGCTGCGAAAAGAGTTAAAGCGGTTCTTGGAATTTGCGGATTTAGCCGACAATTCTGGGGAAGCGAGAGTGAAATTGCTGCAAATTCAGAGGCGTTACGGGCTATTAGACATTTGACATTTATTAAGGTTCGGTTTATGTTTGAGAATAGAGAATTATTTGATTGTAGTTTTAGTTGCTAGTTTTAATGTTTGTCAAAAGAATATGACTGAAAATCTGAATGAAAATCTGATTATGGCATTTAGATATGAAGATAGTGCGATCGCAGCCGTACCGACAAGTATTTTAGCAGAAAATCGTTCTTCTTATCAAACTCATCAGGAATTGAGCGACGTACAGGAACCAATTACTAGCGCGCCGCCCGAAGTCCGGCAAATTATCGAACGGGTATTAGAAATTGAAAAAGATAAACTGTACATGAGGGCTCCCCGCTATATTAGCGATGACATTTTGAAAGTTATTAAGGAAGCAATTGTATGAAGCTGATTTCAATTAGTCTGTGCAATTTCCGGCAGTTTTTCGGCCAAACACCCGAAATTAAGCTAGCCTGGGGCGCGCAAAATATTACAGTGATTCACGGCAATAACGGTGCTGGAAAAACAGCTTTGATGAATGCCTTTACTTGGGGACTTTACGGAAATCTGAGCGCGGGTTTTACGGAAGAACAATCAGTAAATAAACGCGCTATTGCGGAAGCTAAACCGGGCAAACGAGTACCTTGTTGGGTGGAAATCGTCTTTGAACACGACAGCAAACGCTACCAAGTAAGGCGCAGTTGCCATGCTTACAAAAGTCAAAATAGTGTCGAACATAGCAAAGGCGAATTGTTTATGCAGGTAGCTAAAGATGACGGTCGCTGGATGCTACCGCCCCAGCATCCTGATGATATTATCGGACGAATTTTGCCGGAAAGTTTGCATCAATATTTCTTTTTTGACGGAGAGCGAATCGAGCAAATAGTCCGCCACGATAAGAAAGCAGAAATTGCTGAAGCTACTAAGGAATTGCTAGGAGTAGAGGTGCTAAACCGCTCGATTAGACATTTGGGAGATGCCAGAAAGTCTCTAGAAACAGATTTAAGAATGATTGGCAGTTCCGAAATTAAAAAACTTTTGAAAGAGAAGCAAAAATCTCAAAAAGAGGCAGAACAATTTTTGCAAAAAAAATTAGAACTTGAGCAAGAATTGATTCATCAAGGCGAGTTAAGAAAAGCAGTTAACGGTGATTTGCTGCTACTGGGCGGTGCCGCCGAATTGCAAAATTTGCGAGACGAATTGGAAAAGCAGCGCCATTTATTTAAGCAACAAATTTCAGAAGCTACAGATGCTCTAAAACGCTCAATATCTATGCGCGGTTACGCGGTATTTCTGTCTGATGCGGCGGCTGAATTTGAAGTGATTGTCGGGGGTTTACGAGAATGTGGCTCGTTGCTTTCGGGGATTCAGCGGCCGTTTTTGGAAGAGTTATTAGCTCAGCAGCGGTGTATCTGCGGTGCGGAATTAGTGGAGGGTTCTGAATCTCACCAACAGGTTAGGGGTTGGATGGATAAGGCGGGTGTTGGCGATGTGGAAGAAACAACTATTCGGATTAGCGATCGGGTAAATGAAATTGATAGGCAAGTGGCTGATTTTTGGGAAGAAATTGACAGACAGCAAGCCAATATCAGTCGCGACAGAACCGAACTTTCTCGGGTGGAAACGCAGTTAGACGATATTCACAACAAGCTGCGAAATTTTCCTGAAGGTGATGTCAGCCGCTTGCAAAAGCGCTTGGATGAAATTGAGGCAAAAATTGGCGATTTGCACCGGGAAACAGGCTCTAACCAGCAGCAGATTGAGAGTTTGAATGCGTCGATCGCCAATCTAGACAAGCAAATCGATAAGCAGCAACTGAATGAGCAAAGGCAAGTATTAGCCCAGCGCCGGATTGCTGCGGCTCAAGATGCGATCGATCGCCTAACTGAAGTGCGATCGCGCTTAGAAAAACAGTTTTGTTCTCAGTTGGAAAAGCGGGTGCAAGATATTTTCAGTCACATTTCTTTTACTCCTTATATCCCCAAGTTGAGCGATAAATACGAACTCACGCTAGTAGAAAATACGTCGGGACAAAACTCTTTGGTTGCCGCTTCTACAGGAGAAAATCAAATTCTCAGCTTGTCGTTTATCGGCGGGATTATTGAGGGCGTGCGGGAGTGGAGTCAAAAAAATACTTTGATGGGCCCGGATAGCAGTACGTTTCCAATTGTGATGGATTCTCCCTTTGGGAGTTTGGACGAGATTTATCGCAAGCAAATTGCAAATAAGCTGCCGAAATTGGCGAATCAATTGGTGGTTTTGGTGACAAAAACTCAGTGGCGCGGAGAAGTTGCTCAAGAGATGGAAAGTTGCACAGGCAGGGAATACGTCCTGGTGTACAATTCTCCGAAAGCTGATTGTGAAGAAGATGCGATCGAACTGGGGGGGACGCGCTATCCTTTAGTTAGGCGCAGTCCAAATGAATTTGAATATACGGAAATTGTAGAGGTGGATTATGGCTTCTAATTCGGCAATTACGCAGGTTTTGGAAACAGATATTTGGGTGAAGGCGACGTGGGAAGAGTTTCTGAATTTTGCTGAGGATTCAGCATGGGAAAAGGGCAAGTTTTATTACTATCAAGAACACATGAGGGTAGAAATGTCACCAGTAGGGGCATTGCACAGTCGTCATAATTCAGTAGTTTCGAGAGTTGTCAATTTTTATACTGCTTTTAGAAATATCCGAATAGTGGAGTTAATTAATGCCAGTTTTCGCAAAACAGGTATTCGGGAATTTCAACCTGATTTGTCTTATTATATAGGTGCAGATTTTGAATTGCCTCGTCGCACAAATAGGCCAATTAATTTGAATATGTTTGTACCTCCAGCTTTAGTAGTGGAAATAGGAGCATCTTCTAGTGCCGATGATTTGGGAGTAAAGCGTTTAATTTACGAACATTCGGAAGTCCAAGAATATTGGGCAGTAATAGCTAATACAAATGCAGTATTTGCATTAGCTATTACTGCTGTAGGGAGTGGGACAATTCAAAATTCACTTGTTTTACCTGGCTTAGAAATAGCGTTAGTTGAAGAAGCTTTGAATCGGAGTCAAACGCAAGATGATGGGGAAATTAATCGCTGGTTGATTCAAACTTTTAGTCAAGGTTGAAGGGAGTTTGACGTGGAAAAAGAGTATCATAAGTTGGTGCGCGATCGCATTCCTGAAATTATTCGCCAAAGCGGGAATGAATGCGAGTTTGTAATTTTGTCGGACGCAGAATACCGTCAAGCTTTGCTGCATAAATTAATTGAAGAAGCGGGGGAAGCTGCAGAGGCTGATGAGGAAGATTTGGTGGCAGAATTGGCGGATTTGTATGAGGTAATAGATGCGGTGATGGTGAGTTTTGGCATTTCGGGCGATCGACTTTTGGCCGAACAAATGAAGCGGCGGGAAGCAAGAGGAGGTTTTGCCCAAAAAATTATGTTGTTGCGGACATTCTGAAAATTATCTGCGTTAATCTGTGTTTATCTGCCTCTAATCTGCGGTTACTCTATCAAATTACTCAGTTAAAAATTACATATTAATCCCAATGGCTGCTAACAAAATTAGAATTGCTAAAGATAAAGCGGAGTTAGTCAAATCATTAACTTTATCGGATAACAACTCCGCGCCATTTCAGACTTACGCTGATGTCATCGCCTTCGCTGCATCCTTGGGAAAGCAGCGGAAAAAACGATCGCCTTTGGGGGAAATTTCTAAACGAGAACCGGGGGCGATAGATGTTGATATTTTTGTATCGAGGGGCTACGATATGGCGATTAAGTTAATTGCGATCGCCGAAACCAAAAATCCTCAAATTCTCTCCCATCTCGACGAAAAATTGGAAGCAGAACGCTTGCAAATTTTTGAAGAATATGCTAATGGCGGACTGGAAATTTTGCGAGAAGAGTTGCGGGGTGCGGCGGATTATACCGATCGCCTTTTGTTGGTGTTGATTTCTGAAAGAGACAACCAACATCGATCAAATGAAGAATTCGATTTAAGCAAGTTTTTATTTTAATAGGTTCCCAATGAAGCACATCCCCAAAAATATAATCAAGAGAGGCTTACAGAAATCTGCAAAATTTCTTGCTTACAGTTACTCAGCATTTATTATCTGCTATTTCATTCTCAAACTATTTTTTTGGGATAGAATAGGAATTATTGCCTTAATTAGCACTTTTAGCCCCTTAATTTTATTCCCAATTTTCTTGCTTCCGATCATCGGAGTGTCAATTATCAAAAAAAGATGGTTCACTGTTATTTCTGCGATCGCCTGCATTATCCTAATAAGTTGGCTGCACATTAAATACTTTAGCCCCAAACCAATAAACATCACAAATTCGCAGCATAGCATCAAAGTTTTATCTCATAACCTCAGTTGGCATAAAACTCAGTCACCTACTTTACTAAAACTTATTAACCAGCAAAAACCAGATATTATATTTTTACAAGAAATCGTTAGGAAACATACCGAAAGAGCTTTCACCTGGTTAAAAGCAGACTACCCCTATCAAATTGGCACTCCCCCTGTAGGAATTCTCAGTAAATACCCAATTGTATCCAGCGAAATACTGCACTTAGCCGGCCATCCAGAAACGCAGCAGCGGGCCATTATTAAATTTAACGAACAAGAAGTAGTGATTTATAATATGCAAGCTACCGGGCCGTGGTTGAAACTCTCTAAAAAATGGCGTTTTCTCAAAGTTCCAGTTTACAAATATGACAAACGATCGCCGGAAATTCAAGACTTAGTGCAGCGAGTTGAGCGAGAAACTCTGCCAGTAATTGTCGCGGGCGATTTTAATATGACAGACAGAACTCAAGACTATGACAGGGTGCAGAAAGTCATGCAAGATTCTTTCCGAAAATCGGGATGGGGGTTTGGTTTTACCTGGCCTCACGGTTGGGAACTTAAGTTTTTGGTAAAAAGGTCGAATTGGAGATTAAATTATCCTATTTTCCGGATTGATTATATTTGGTATTCAAATCATTGGGGTGCTAAATCTAGTTCGGTTTTGGAGGCAACCGAGTCCGATCATTTGCCTGTAGGAGCTGAACTTATTTTGTTAAAATGAAGCGGTGTAAGCCACAGCATCAACCAAACTTAAGATCGATCGCCTGCTCTCGGAAAACTCCTCGGAAAACTCCACTAACTACTCAAGGTAATACCACAGTACATAATGGTATAATTTACATCTACCCGTGCAAAATTTGGTAACCAGTATTATAGACCCCTACTCGCAGAAGACCCCTTACGCAGTGAAAGGGAGTGCGGGTCTCCTGGGATGTTGAGATGAAGAAGTTGAGTAGGTGGCGATTAATGGCGCCACCCGCCATCGATCATTTCCTACCGAAGTGTAGCTATTGATTGAAGTCAAATTTTGGATCGAATCTATGTTGAACAGCTTTAAACTCAGAGGAAAAATGCTACTGGGCTACTCAGTGCCAGTAGGATTAATCGCAGGACTAGCGATCGGTGTCTATAGTACATCGCAAACAGTTAGTAAGAACTTTGAGGAAGCATTGCAAGCAGTAGAAGCTGCTAGGATGTCAGACTACATTGAATTGAGAGTGTCAGAAATTGCCCGGCAGTCAAGGGGTTATGCTCTGACCCTTGACAAAGAAGCGCTCGATCGCTACGAAGCGGGTGTCAAGAAGCTGAAGGAAACTGAAGATCGAGCCTCAGATCTGACTCACAACCTCAGCAATGAACAAAAAGAACGGATGACCAAGATGATTGAATTTTCAACCCAGTATGACAAGAGCGCCCGCAATCTGATTGAAGCAGCCAAAGCTGGTAACCGTAAATTGGTAATGGACACAGCAGAGCAGGGTGCAGAAAATCTCAAGGCTTTCGAGGCTGTTATGACGGAGTTTGACACTCAGCAAGCTAAGCTAGTCAAGCAGTCGGAAACTAACACCAAAAATGCGCTCGGTGTGTTGGTCATGATGTCGGTATTGGGTGCTGTTGCTTCTTTAGTTATTGCCTTGGTGGTGGCATACTTGATATCCACGGCGATCGCCAACACCCTCAACCAAACTGCCGGCGAAATTGCTAGCTCCTCGGCACAAATCGTCAGTGCGGTCGAAGAGCAAGAACGCACCGTCTCGCAACAAGCTAGCTCAGTGAATGAAACCTCGACCACGATGGACGAACTCGGCGCATCTTCGCGCCAATCGGCGGAACAGGCTGAAGTCTCAGCTTCAGGGGCACGTCACGCCCTCTCGCTGACTGAAGGCGGTACTGAAGCGGTGCGCCAAACTCTTGATGAGATGACTACCCTTAAGGACAAAGTGGGGGCGATCGCCCAACAAATTTTGCGCCTGAGCGAACAAACCAACCAGATTGGCAATATTTCGGGCTTGGTGGGTGACTTAGCTAATCAAACCAATATGCTGGCCGTGAGTGCCGCCGTAGAAGCCGCCCGTGCTGGCGAGCATGGCAAAGGCTTTGCGGTAGTTGCTCGAGAAATTCGCAAACTTGCTGACGAAAGTAAGAAGTCTGCGGTCAAGATCGACAGGCTGGTATCGGAAATCCAAACGGCGATCGACTCCACCGTGATGGTCACCGATGAAGGCAACAAGACAGTGAATGAAGGCTTGTCCCTTGCCCATAGCATGGCAGAGGCATTCACAGGTGTGTCTAACTCAATCAACAAAGTTTTCATCAGCAGTCAACAGATTTCGCTGAATGCCAAACAACAAGCAGTTGCGATTAATCAAGTGGTCGAAGCGATGAATGCGATTAATCACGGTGCGCGGGAGACGGCTTCGGGTGTATCGCAAATCAAAGTCAGCACGCACCAACTCAATTCTGCTGCTCAAAAGCTGCAAGCAGTTGTTTGATCCTCCACCCTTCAGCATCTCCGTTCTCAAGGGGGACTTAACGAATTCAATCCCCCTTTTTCATGGCTGGTAGCGACTGTTCGCAAAAACTTAGCTAAATATTCCTAAAATTACTCCGACGACAGATCATCCGTCTCATTCCCGATCAAATGGGGAAGCAATATTTCTGGCTACGGGAAGAACAACAACCGCAATCCTTCTCTATTGCTGCTTGGGAATTCCTAAGACTCACCAAACGCGAGGCCCCGGCGTTGTTTTGGATTGCCAAAAATAATAGCAATGCCGGAATATAGCCTTTCTCAGTTGAGTTAAGCTGTCGCGCATTTAAATTGCATATTCAAGGCGGGCGGGACGCGCACCCCACAAAACTTTGATTGTTTTTTGACAGACAATTTAAAAGCCGCAACAGCTTAAGTGCAGATGTCCGATTGAAAACTGCTATAGCTAAAGTGCTGGGTTGCACTGAAGGAACAGTGCGAAAACATTGGGAGAATCTTTACAAAAAACTATACAAACTCGAACGGGTGCGGTGATGGTTGCCAAGAAAAGTTGGGACTGCTTAAAGGAGAATTGGTTGCAATATCTTCATAATCCTATACGCAGATCATCGTATTGTTTCCCAAGTTTATTTGAAGGAGTATTGGAGCAAACGCTGTCATCCAGCGTCTTTAGAAATCCGACTTTCAGGAATTCATTGCATAAATTGAAGGAGAAAAACCTATGTTTTATAAAGAGTCTAGCCTTAGTCATCCAGCTAACCGAAATCGTGTTGATGCCTTCGTCTCTGGTGTAGCCACTGAGCCAGTCGCGGTTGCTTCGACCCAGAGGAAAACATTCCTAGCGCAGCGATCGGGATCTTCCTTAGTGGTGAACACCATGACCGGAAATCCTGCTTACTTAGAAGGAAAATTGTCCATGAAAATGACAGGCACTGCCGCTGACGCCAGCCGTTCCTTCCTGATGGAAAACCCTGGCATTTTAGGACTGAGCGCAGAAGATACTGAAGAACTGACTGAAGTTGATTCCTTTAAGTGGGGCGGGCTGAAATTCATTCGTCGCCAGCAAAATCACCAGGGATTACCGGTCTTTGGTGCCAGCGTTTTGGTAGGTGTAGATGACAAAAATCAAGTTCGGATAGTGACGAGTGGCCTGCGATCGCAAATTTCTGTCAAACCGGGCGAGACAGCTATCTCCCTAAAAGAAGCTCGCCAGATTGCCCGAAAAGATCTCGGTGAAGCTGTTGAGTTGAGGGGTGGCATTACTCATAAAACCGTCCTCTATCCGACCCAACAGGGTGATGTGCGAGTCTATCACTTAACTGTTCCGGCAGAAACCCCCCTCGGTGACTGGGAATACTTTATTGATGTCCAGAATGGAGAAATTGTAGACAGCTACAACTCGATGAAGTTTCACTCATTTTACTTTGCACCTCGGGCGCGAGTTTACTCTGAAAATCCCGAGGAAACGCCCCTAACAACTGTGATGCTGCGCGATGTCAAATCTCCTTACAACAAGTTAGATGGTCGGTATTGTAAGGTGATTAATGAGGATGCTTCCGGCGCAGTGGTAGGCAGCAATTACCGATTTGACTTTCCTCCTGAAGATACGCACTTTGATGAATGCCAAGTCTACTACGCTGTGGAGAAAGTCTATCAATACTTCTCGGATCTGGGATTCCGAGGGTTTACAGTCAATAACCCCTATGGCAAAGCTAACAGTGGACAACTCGCTGCTAACGTCCATACCGGAACAAAATACGATAATGCTTATTACTCTTCCAGTACGGGGCAGATATACTTCGGAGATGGCAGTTATCCCGGCAATCCCGGTGGACTTCGCGACCTAGCCAAGGAATTTGATGTAGTTGCTCACGAGTTCACCCATGCCGTGATTGATGAATATCACCCTGCTATGTTTGGAAGTGAGGGAGCTGCACTGCACGAAGGTTACGCTGATTATTTCGCTTGCTCTTTATTGAATGATCCTGACTTAGGGGAGTATGTCGTACCTGCTCCTGAAAAAGCGGGGATGATTCGCAACTGCGATAATGATTTGAAATATTCCGAAACTTCAACAGAGTCCCATGACCGTGGTCAAGCTTGGGCCGGGGCCTGCTGGCACTTGAGAAAAAAACTCGGACAAGAAGTGGCAGACTTCCTGATCTTTGGGAGTATGCTGGTTCTAGGAACAACTTCACCGACCTTCAAGTATGCCAAGGATATGCTACTCGCGGTTGACCAATCCTGGTGTGGTGGAGAATACAAAGCAACGATCCAGCGGATATTTGAAACTGAACGAGGCATCCCTGTTTAGTAGTTTGCTTTGTCTATGTCAACTAGAAGAATAGTCTAATTAGGACTGGGGTTATGGTGAAACCATGCCCCAGAGATAGGTTTTTTGCTATGGAGAAGCCTTTTTACCAAAAACTCATTCCAGTAACCATTCTGGTATCACTTCTAGCGTTTATGACTGCTATGGCGATGAGTACACCTCGTAACAATCCTTTCCTCACGGAAGATGGTCACCCGATCGCAGAGTTAGAGTTCCGAGATGGACAGATGGGCTTTGTGGGGATTTCTGGCATAACTTGGACAATTCTCCCTAATGGGACTTGTCAGGCTAGTCGTTTTATCAACGATACAGTGTCATCTCCCCATCAAATATGTCAATTAGAGCGACAGGATTTAGTAATGCTTGCCAATATTCTGTCCGATCGGGATTTTGCCGACCTACCCTCTGATATCCCATCTGAACCTACCCTCAACCCCCATCGGCTCACTATTCGCCTGGGGGAGAAATCATCAACATTGGTATTGCCAACAGGTCAAAGTATTGAGAATGTTCTGAGAACACTCCATAATCAACCCGAAACTCCTCGATCGAGATTCCTAACTATTGCACAGGCGATCGATCGACTTGTACGGCAGCATTGCGGGGACAATTAGTCTGCTGCTAAGTAAGTGCGATCGCCATCTTCTAGCAAGATGGGTTTCGGGCACGAAACCCATCATCCCAAACTGCTCACCACAACAAAAAATCTGGGTTTCACAGAAGTTTAACTCAGTCCACACAAGATCGGGCGATCGCCTGAGTCCAGTTCATTCTTGCCAGAGTGCGATCGCCGATCGCCCCACATTAACCAAAAAAACATAACTTCAGAAGTGCGAGCAAAGCTATTCACGAATCTTGAGATAATTCCTATGACATTTACCGATCAAAATCTCACTAATCAGCGCCCAGCTAGTCTAAAAGACTTTTCTTTACCCCGACGTGAGAGTTACTTTCCATCCTCTGCAGATTGGAGAAATGAGGTACTTTACTTTCTCTTACCCGATCGCTTTAGCGATGGTAAAGAAGATACACGCCCTCTACTTAATCGGCAGCAACTGAATCAGGCCCGACCTAATCTGCCCAATGGACAGTCTTGGCAATTTGACAAATGGGCAGAGTCGGGAGGCGATCGCTGGCAGGGTGGGACGCTCAAAGGATTAGAGTCAAAGCTGGATTATCTCAACCAACTAGGCGTGACAACGATCTGGGTAGGGCCAATCTTTCAGCAACGGGGTCACTTGGATAGCTATCACGGTTACGGCATTCAAGATTTTCTAGAGGTCGATCCTCGCTTTGGGACGCGCCAAGATTTGGTCAGTCTGGTCAATAAAGCGCACTCCCAGGGGCTACGCATTATCATTGATATCATTTTTAACCATTCAGGATATAACTGGCTTTATGCTCCCGATACCCCTGGGGGAGAAAAGGAACCACCCTATACACCTGGTTGGTATCAGTTTGGGTCGTGGGTAGGCGATCGCGGACAACCAATTGCGGGGCAACCTCAAACCGAGACGGAAGGAGTCTGGCCGATCGAACTCCAGGAACCAGATTGCTATACTCGTGCCGGAAAGGGCGATTTAGGGCGGGGAGATCTCGACGATCCCAATGCCGAATTCCGGCGTTCGGATTTCATTACGCTGCGCGATTTCCAGTTGGACTATCCCCATCTCTTAGATTACTTAGCCCGGTGTTATAAATACTGGATCGCCCTGACAGACTGCGATGGCTTTCGGATTGATACGCTCAAGCACGTTACCTACGAGCAAGCCCGAAATTTCTGCGGGGCGATTAAGGAGTTTGCGGCCAATCTGGGTAAGAATGACTTCTTTTTGGTAGGAGAAATAGCAGGCGGAGACTACAACGAAGACCGTTATCTGGATGTGGTGGGGCAGAATCTAAACGCGGCTCTCGATATCGGCGAGATGCGGGGAAATCTTAACCAGGTTGCTAAAGGGCTCATGGCTCCAACAGCCTACTTTAACGGGTTCGATCCAATGAACGCGGTGATGGGTTCACATCGGAATCTCGGACGGCGGCACGTTTCTATTTTGGACGATCACGATCATGTATTTGGTGACAAAATCCGCTTTTCCAGCGAAGCCGCATCGGACCATCAGGTGATTGCCGGAGTGGGATTGCAACTGTTCACGTTGGGGATTCCTTGCATTTACGCGGGAACCGAGCAGGCATTGGCGGGGCCAGAACCGTCTGAACGCAAGTGGTTGCCCGACTGGAAGCGATCCGATCGCTATTTGCGGGAAGCAATGTTTGGCCCCTCGCATCCCCGGCAATCGGGAGTAGCAGGACTACAAGCCTTGGATCAAAACTTACCCGGCTTTGGGCCGTTTGGGACAGCGGGTGCTCACTGTTTCGATCCGAATCACCCAGTCTATGTTCGGATTGCGGCAATGGCGGCACTCCGCAAAAAGTTCCCTGTGCTGCGTTTGGGACGACAGTATTTGCGACCAACCGCGATTTCCTTCTTGAACTTGCCCTTTGGCGAGCACGGACTGAGTGGAGAAATTATTGGTTGGTCACGGGTTTTAGACGATGAAGAAGCGGTTTGTGTGCTAAACAGTCATGGAACGGATTATCGAGGAGCGAGAGTGCTAGTGGATGCCAATCTCAATCCGATCGGGAGTTCAATGACGGTAATTCTGAATACGGCCCAAGTAGGGAATCCGGGTTACACGGGTCCTCATCAGGTGGGATCAACGGTGTCAGTGCAGCGACAAGATGGGACTGCCTATGTCGAGATCCAACCGCTTCCAGCATCCGAATTTTTGATTTTGACGAATTATCCCTAAAGTCAAGCTGAGGCGCCGTGGGATCGCCGGAATCAATCAGTCGGTGACATGACCTTGAGCAAATCAACTTTGTAACGCCGTGCGATCGCATATCTTGAATGGGCGAAAGGAGCGATCGAGTCAGTGCAGTTTCAACTCCACTGATTTGATTAACTTTGCAACGCCGTGCGATCGCAAATCTAGAGTACGAGAAAAACAATAAATTGCCGCAGCTATAGCGGTTCTCAAGCCCTATGCCCTATGCCCTATGCCCTATGCCCTATGCCCGTGGCCAGATAGTACCTCATGTTACTGAGAAAGGCTATATGTGCAGTCGATCGCCGATCGTGAAAAAACATCTGCCTGCATCTGCAGTAACAAAATTAACTCAGCACTGGCGGCAATCCTACCTCTTGCGGCTGCACAAATCGGCCGTTAAAACTAATAGCTTTATCCTCAAAAGTCCTCGCTTCCGCTACCGCTTGCCGCAAATGAGCTCGATCCATATCGTCCTGAATTCCCCCCACCAAATATACAATTAACTTCGTCGCCAAATCCTTTCCAGAAACTAGAACTCGCTTTTTGTTCGGATCGTACAAAATCCCGTACCACGCAGACTCAGGATTGTCCATGTGGCTAAATCCTTCATCGACATCGAATCTGCGGAGTTTGTCGAAAATAGATTTCAGGGAAAGTTTCTTTCTAAATACTAGAATTCCCAAAGCATTAGCTAAAGCAATTTGGCCGACTGGACGGAACAAAATATTTCCCTCGCCCCCTGGCTTTTCAAAACTAAATCGGCGCAATTCTGCCGTTTCTTCGCCGCTTTCAATTCTTTGATAGCTGGGTAAAGTTGCTAAATGATCGAACAATTTTTTAAACTCTTCAATTCCCTCTTTTAGTTCTTCATCTTCTGGACGCATGGGAATTAAACCTTTTCGTTCCGGCTTCCAATGAGGGAATTTGTATTCTAAATATCGTTCGGACATATCTTGCAGCGCTTGCAATGTGGTTAAGACAGTTGATTTTGCTGCGACTGTGGCGCTGTCCCAATTGACGCGGGGGTTTCTGTCATCTTGTTCTTTTAATAAGGGATGGGTGACGGCAATTTTTCGGGCCGCGATCGCAAATCCGTTGTCCTCGTTCAATAATGCTAGCTGGCCCTGACTCAGCGTTACGGCCATTAGGTTAACGTGCACAAAGATCGATCGCACGCGTCGTTGTGCTTGCTGTCGCGTTTCCCCCGCTACCGCCGCCGGGATAAACTCAATCCCGATTTTTTCGTGAGCTAATTTATACACTGTTTCGGGGTCGATTTGATACTCTTCTGCTAAATCTTCCAGAGTAATTGCAGCGCCGACTGGTTTTTTATTTTTGTTGTATCTTTGCAGGATTCCGGTTTTAATTAAACTCATTAAACCTTGAACTCCCATCAGCCGATGCTGGCCGTCTAAGGCAAAAATTGAGACTTTTTGAGAAACATTCAAAAGCCCTAAGTTCTCGTTTTTATCAAAGGATGTAAATTCAGTCGCGGATTTGGTTGCTACGCCATTCTTATCCCATTCCTCGGCTAAAGGATTATCTACCCACGGGGGACTGACGACTACTAAAACTGCGGGGAATTTGTGCGATTTTCGGGCGGCTAAATATTGAGTGAGGGCGGCTTGCCGCGACCAATCTAAGGGACGCTGGATTATTTCGTCAATAGTTTCGTCGTCGCGGACGATGTTGTTGGTTTGGAGGTCAAATTTTTGGCGGAAAAGCGGCATTTGGGAGGCGAAACGGACGCGAGAGTCTAACCATTCTAGGGTGACTGAACCGATGTATGCTTCGCTGTTTCCCATCTGGGTTTTTTGGACGAAAATGCGATCGTCCTTTCCTAAATAATTATCTAATAAAAGTGCGATTTCCTGTCTGTCGCTATTTTCTTTCTCTAAAATTTTGCTAGCGAGGTCATCCGCTGGGTTGGTGTTCATCGGCGGTTTTTATATAATTAGGCTATTTTTTTCAAAAAATATCATATATTAAAGTTTATGTCAACACTTGTTTTTAAAAAAACCTTGTGAAATACTTAATTTATGCCCTACTAGCCGACCTTATTACCATAAACTTTGCTAAAAGTCAATAGCTATTAATGCCCAATGCCCCATGCCCCATGCCCCATGCCCCATTCCCCATTCCCAATGCCCCATTCCCCATTCCCAATGCCCCATTCTAAAATATGTCTACTCCTTCCTTTGAATACATTTTGCCGGTAATTCGGGGCATTCAAGCGGGCCGCGAATATTACGTGTCGATGTGTCCGGTGCGTTTTTTGCCGAAATTGTTTCCCTTTGAATCTGAAGATTTGCCGCCGTCTATGCGGGCGAAACGGGCGCTTAACAAAGCTAGGATTCCCGAAATTGCTGATTATTTTGTTAAGAATCCTACAAATTATACTTGTGGGGCAATTGCTGCTTCGATTGATGCGGATATTACTTTTGAAGCAGTGGGAAATGAGGCCGAAGAACGGAAAATCGGTCGCTTGCGAGTGCCGATGGATGCTAAGTTTACTATTAATGACGGACAGCATCGCCGGGCGGCTTTTGAGATGGCTTTGAGGGAAAATCCGCAGTTGGGATATGAGACGGTGGCGCTGATTTTGTTTCTCGATATTGGGTTGGAAAAATCGCAGCAGATGTTTGCTGATTTGAATAATTTTCAAGTTCCTTTGGAGGCGTCACTCAGTCTACTTTACAACCACCGGGACGATCGCGCTTTTGTGGTGAAGGCTGTTGTTAAGCAGGTTGAGGTTTTCCGGTGTTTGACTGAGATGGAGAAGGGGAGTTTGAACGGGCGATCGCACAAATTGTTTACGCTGAGTGCGATCGATCGTGCGATCGTGGCTTTGCTGTCTAATATTGAGGGCAGCGAACAGGCAAAACCCTCTGGTTCTCGCACCAAAAAAGAACAGAAAGAGGAAGAACTTGCTCAAAAAATACAACTGGCGGTTAGTTATTGGAATGCGGTTTGCAGTTTTATTCCCGATTGGCAATTAGTTCTGCATAAGCAAGTTGCGGCGGGGGAAATGCGCCGGGATTGCGTACACTGTCACAGTGTTGTGCTTGAGAGTTTGGGGGAAGTTGGGGCGGCTTTGCGATCGGTTTTTCCTGAGAGTTGGGAGGAACGTTTGAGCCTTTTGCAGCAGGTTGATTGGTCGATTTCTAATCCTGATTGGGAGGGGGGTATTTTGTTGAAAGGGGGGATTTCTAAGTCGAGGGCGAGTGTTAGTTGGATGACTGATTATTTGAAAAATCGGTTGGGTTTGGAAACCGCAGATACAGCACAGCAGCGCCCAAATGCCTCCAAAAACTAGGCTAATTAAAATAGCGTCTGAATGGTTCTGCAAGAATGCCCAAAATTTGGTCTAGCTGAGTAATGAAATATTCAGTCAAATCAATTTTTAACAACTGATTTTCTAGAATTAGGAATTTCCAGTTTGTACCTGTTGAAACTGCTCCATAAATCCCAGATTGTTCTTGCCCTTTGCGGGCATTAAATATTTGAGCTGCTGCCATCTGAGCCGCACACTGTCCCAATCCTATTCTAATATCGTTGTCTTTGGCTTCCACTAATGTCAAGACTGGGGCTGTAACTAATGATTGATTGCTCGACGCACTGAGGAGAAAGTCACAAGCCCCGGTTAATCCTTTGCTCTCTTCTACGTTAAATGTGTTGCCGGAAAAGTAGCCAATTTTGTTGTTGAAAGTGCGCCGTATTTCGAGTAAAATGGGGGTAATGATTAATTCCGATCGAGCTTTTTCGGTGCTGATACTTGAGGCTAAGTCTAAAGCTTCGTCTAGAGTTTCTTTGAGGCGTTCTGAAGGTGCGATCGGGGTAATTTGGCTGAATAAGTGGGGAATGTCTTCAACGGTTAGATCCAGGGTTGAGACGGCTTGGTCGATCGTTTTGAAGTCGCTGTAGGACATATTTAGTTTGCGGATGGAATGGATTTGAGAACCGCAGATGCACGCAGATGAACGCCGATAATATTAGTTAAATCCATCCTAACTCGGCTTTTGCTGCCTCGACCGCCATTTTTACAGCACTAGCACTTGCTGTTATTTTATAGGAGGCTCTTGGATTATTAGGGTTGGAGTTAGATAAAACAACATTTCCCTCCCAAATACGGCTTTGTCTAGACCAATCCAGTTGTGCCACTTCCGATACTTTTTCAGGATCAAAATCTTGGCTGCTATCTGTGTCATAGGTATAGTATAGCAACCGACCTAAAACTTCTAGCCCTACACTTCTACCTAAGATACAGTATTCCTTAAAATGATTCACATCTTCAACTGTCAAATCTTCAACCTTGGTTTCACAAATATGTCTACTCTGACTACATTCGGAAAAGAAATTGTTAAGACATCTAGCCAGAATCCTTGAGGATTCAGCAACGTCATAATCTTGGAGTTCATCAATTGGGCCGTCAGTAAACGCACAACTCACCAATTTAGCTATAAAATTAGTTGTGTATATAAGTTTCCTTTTACTGTCGGGATTAGTTTTAATTTTATCGGTTTTTCCATGAAACATTAAAACTTTTTCAAGTAAGTTTTTGGTAATACCAACCCTACCTTCAAACTCACCGAATGACAAAAGTAAGGATTTATCAAGTTGTCTTGTCTGCGCCATATCTCGAAAATCCGCCTGACACTGGTTAAAGTCTTCCTCTAAAACCAACGTAATAGGGAAATCATTATCACCTATTAACTCGCCGTCAGCACTTTCAATTAACTCGTGAATAGCGCGCTTGCGATGCTGCCCATCGGTAATATCTAACTTAACACCACGATGAATAACTACTAGACAAATCCCCCGACCTAGTTCTATAATGTCAATCTTTTCTGGATCGACATTTGCTGTCAGTGTCCCCAAAATCCAGGGTTGATCGTTTCTAGCACGTTTAAGAATATATTGTTTTACTTCCTCAGCATGACCCTTTATCTCTGGGCGGTTTTTACCAGAATCAGGATCGTTGCCAGTTGAGGGTTTGGCCTGGAGGAGAGTAGGCAAGTCATCAGCCGGGATATTTATTTGCACCATCTTCCGCTTCCCCTGCTGGAAAATTAGCCCTGGATAGCACTTCTGACGGTGGTACTTGGCAAAGTAAGGCTCTAGAACCTCCTCCAGTTTCTGGCTCGAATCAGTCTCTGGGTAGTTGTTTTCAGACATAATGGGGGTAAAAGCTTATTTAATTATTATAACTTTTTTGATGGTACGTGAATCAGGGATGCTATTGTGCAAAAAGGCCAATAACAAAGACACATGGATCAGTATGCTAGCCAACAAGCAGATTGTATCATAAAACTTAAAAATTAGCAAGATAGGGGTTTTAAAACGTGATAGAAATTCAGCAGATGTCATTATTTGCGCCGCGAACTGTTAAGGAGTTACTCGATGAGATAAAAGAGCTAACTAAAGAAATTCAAGAATTATACTGCTCAGACGCTATACCTTGGTTAATCGGTTGGAGTGGCGGGAAAGATAGCACCGCAGTATTGCAGCTTATCTGGAACGCAATCGCAGCACTTCCGATCGAGAAACGCACAAAAACTATCCATGTAATTACAACGGATACTTTCGCGGAAAATCCGATTATTTCAAATTGGGTACGTAAATCTTTAGCTAAGCTCAAGATACTTGCTCAAGAGCAAAAAATGCCTGTTTCTCCGCATCTGCTTCATCCAGAGGTGAAAGAAACATTCTGGGTATGCTTAATTGGTAAAGGCTATCCAGCGCCTCGCAATGGATTTCGGTGGTGTACAGATAGGATGAAAATTCAGCCGGTCAATCAATTTATCCGAGATTTAGTTCGAGTACATGGTGAAACTATTGTTGTTTTGGGTACTCGCAAGGCTGAAAGCAGCAAACGTGCAGCAACAATGAAAAAGTATGAAGCAGGTAGATTGCGCGATCGCCTCAGTCCTAATGGTCGCTTACCTAACTCTTTAATTTATACCCCTATTGAGAATTGGCGTGATGATGAAGTTTGGCTGTATCTAATGCAGTGGGACAATCCTTGGGGAAATAACAATAAAGATTTATTTGCCATGTATCGGGGTGCAACCGCAGACAATGAGTGTCCTTTAGTTGTTGATACTTCTACTCCTAGCTGTGGCGATTCTCGCTTTGGGTGCTGGGTGTGTACAATGGTTGACAAAGATAAATCTATGGAGGCAATGATTCAAAACGATGAGGAAAAAGAATGGATGCAGCCTCTCCTTGATATTCGCAACGAATTAGACATTAAAAACGATCACGATAAAAGAGACTTCCGCCGCATCTACGGTAGAGTAGAACTGTTTGAACGCAACATGGGCGACGACACAACCTCCGTCGAACCCATCCCAGGGCCCTACACCAAATTCTGGCGAGAACACTGGCTCAGACGACTCTTGGAAGCACAAACCCAAATCCGCAAAACCGCACCCCTAGAAATGCGCGATATCACCTTAATTACCCCAGAAGAACTTAGCGAAATCCGCCGAATTTGGCTGGAAGAAAAGCACGAATTCGACGACAGTTTACCCCGGATTTACGAAGAAGTTACGGGCGAACCTTTTGAAGATTCCCGTCCCGCCGCTGAAAGAAAACTCCTCGGTAGCGATGAATGGACTGCGATCGAAGAGATTTGCAGCGAGGACAAAATGCACCTCGAATTGATGGCAAAACTCCTTGATACAGAACGCCAATACTACACGAAGCCCCGCCGTACAGGTATTTACGCCGATTTGGACAAATGCTTTGAAACCAGTTCGCGATCGAAGGAAGAAGCGATTGGCAACGCCCACTATCAACGCAATTTAAAAAAAGCGGTGGAAGATATTAAAGCAAATCCGACGGAAAACATTCAGCAATTCAAAGATGCGATCGCCCAAACCAACAGTTCCGCCAAAAACGATACCGTTGATATTGCCAAACTTAAAGAAGAACTGGAAAGCAACAGCAATCAAAGCAGACAGCTATCTTGGGCGGATATTAAATTTTCACCGCCCAATTCAGGAGAGGAAAAACCTAGCGATTAGCACGCGCTAGCCTGCGGTTAAACCCAAACTTGTTGACAGCCACCCCCCGATCGATCGGATACAATAGGCTGTCAACTAACCTCATTATTACCCAACCCTCATCGTTGAAATTACAAAATTTTTACGACCATGATTAATCCTAATATTCCCCATCAGGAGCTTACATACAGCATCATCGGCTGTGCAATGAGAGTACACCGGAGGACCCAAAAAGGTTTAAGAGAAAAACATTACCAAAGAGCCTTTGATGCAGAAATGATAGAATCCAGTTTAACAACAGAAATGGAGTATCCCAGACAAATTTATGACGGTCAAGTTTGGATGGGAATCCTCTATCTAGACCATTGGGTGAATGAAGGTATTGTAGTAGAAGATAAAGCCGTAAATTATCCAATGACCGATAAAGACAAAGCTCAAATCATAGCTTACTTAGCATCGACAGGAGCGAAAGTAGGTTTATTTATCAACTTTGGTCGCAGTAAATTAGAATATCACCGCATTCTCCCACCAAAATCCGTACAAGGTTGGCAACAACACATTCAACCATACTTGTGGCGGCCGAAAACAAATGGCAGAGGTTGGACGAGAGGAAGTGCAGGAACCTATGAAGAAACACATGACGAACTCCCATTACCTCCTAACATTCAGTCCCAAAACGAAGAGGAAGATTCAACCGATGTAATTGATTGGTAGCAAGGGAGGGAACGGTTAGCAGCGGATTTTGTAACGGATGTAGCGGATAATTAGTGGCTGATTACCAAATCCGTTACTAGCCACCAACCAACCAACCACCCATCCGTTAAATCCCCTACTAACCGCCCCCCACCAACCATTCATCCGTTAAATCCGCTACCAAATCCCTTGCCAATAACCGCCCCCCACCAACCACCCATTCGTTAAATCCGCTACCAAATCCCTTGCCAATAACCGCCCCCCACCAACCACCCATCCGTTAAATCCGCTACCAAATCCCTTGCCAATAACCGCCCCCCACCAACCACCCATCCGCTAAATCCGCTACCAAATCCCTTGCCAATAACCGCCCCCCACCAACCACCCATCCGCTAAATCCGCTACCAAATCCGCTGCTAACCGCCCCCCCACCAACCAACAACATATACATCTACAATGCAATTCCTCGAACTCGTCCTCAAAAACTTCGGCCCCTATGCAGGCACCCAAACCATCAATCTCCGCCCCGAAAAAGACGGAAATCCCTGCCCAGTCATTTTATTTGGCGGCATGAATGGCGGCGGCAAAACCACCCTCATGGACGCCATTCGCCTCGCCCTCTACGGTGGCCGCGCCCAATGTTCCACCAGAGGCAATTTAAGCTACAGCGACTTTCTCAATCAATGCGTCAACCGCCACACTCCCCCATTAGAAGATACCCGCGTCGAACTAACATTTGAACAAGTCCAAGACGACAAATTAACTCAATTCAAAATAGTTAGATACTGGAAAAAATTAGATATCAAAGACAACCTAAGCATTCTTATATACAGCGAGATAGTCAGTGATTGGTGGTCGGACAAAGCAATTACTAACACTTGGGACGAATACATCGAAACCCTTTTACCCGTCGGAATATCCAACCTATTTTTATTTGACGGCGAACAAGTAAAAGAACTCGCCGAACTCGAAACACCGCCGGAGTTCGTCGTCGGGGCGATTAAATCTCTTTTAGGTTTAGAATTAGCAGAACGCCTCGCCGTCGATTTAGAAATATTGGCCGGCCGCAAGCGGAAAGAAATTGCTGGCAAAAAAGACTTGGCTGCTTTAGAAAAAATTGAACAAACTTTTAAGAAAATTACTGATGAAATAGAGTTAGCTAAGCAAGAACAAGCCAGCTTTAAAAACGAGTTAGATAAAGCTCAAAAAAATCAGCAACAAGCATCAGAAAAATTTATCTATGAAGGCGGGAAGATTGCCGCCGATCGCAGTCAGCTAGACAGCAAGCTAAATGACTACAGAAATCAGGCAGACAAAACCCGTCAAGCCATGATGGAATTGGCATCAAATACGCTACCACTAGCCTTAATTTCGCCATTGCTAAGTGAAGCAAAAATTCAAGCAGAAACAGAAGCCAGCCAGCAGCAAGCAAAGATTGCCCAAAATGTTATCAAACAAAGAAGCGATCGCCTTCTCAACTATATTGCGGAAATCTCCTTAAATCCCCAACAGCTAGATAAAATTCAAGACTTCATCCGCCAAGAAAACCAAGAACTCGAACAGCAAGCCGGAACAAACGTTCCTCCCTGGATGAACGCCGATAACAACAGCATCCAGCAACTAGAAAACCTCCTTAGCTACCAAATCAAAGCCCAGCAAATTCTAGCCCGCGATCAAATAGAAGAAATCAAAAGCATCGAAGCAGAAATCGACTTTACAGACAGACAACTCGCAGCCGCCGCTTCCCCCGAAGCCTACGAAAAACTAGAAGATGAGGTCAGAAAAGCCCAAAAAGCAGTCGCTATCGCAGCCGCAGCCTTGGAATCAGCCAACCGCCGCGTCGATGAATTAGAGAGAGAATTAGCCAAAAACCAAAAAGAACTAGAAAACTACAGCAGCGAATACATCACCATCAGAAACAGCCAACACGTCATCGCTTCGATCGCTAAAGCCCAAGCTACTCTGAAACTCTTTAAAGAAAAACTCACCCTCAAAAAACTCAATAAACTCGAAATAGAAATTACCGACTGTTTCCGCTACCTGTTGCACAAAACCGACCTCGTGCACAGAGTTGCGATCGACACTCAAACATTTAGCCTCTCCATTTACGATCCAGAAGGCAAACCGGTACCCAAACACCGACTTTCAGCCGGGGAAAAACAATTGCTGGCGATCGCCTTTTTGTGGGGATTGGCTAGAGTATCCGGGAGACAATTGCCAGTCGCGATCGACACTCCCTTGGGCCGCCTCGACTCCTCCCACAGAAACAACCTAGTGGAACGCTATTTCCCCTCGGCCAGCCACCAAGTCATCCTGCTTTCTACCGACACGGAAATTAGAAAAGTAGAATACGAAAAACTCCAAGAATTAGAGGCGATCGCCCACAGCTATCTCCTCAAATACGACTCCGCCAAACACCAAACCACCGTCGAAAAAGGTTACTTCTGGGAATAAAAATTCGCCCTAAAAAATAGCCACAACTCCCTTGACTTTGCTGGGGAGTTGCGGTAATATGTATATAATAATGGGATGGTTGTGAAAATTTTATTTTTGCTAGTATCCGATTATATAGGATAAATCCTACTAGAAATACAATACCAAAAACCGCCGATTTAATCAAGCCCGCGCCGTGTAAAAATTTGTTAATGAACCGCAGATGATGGCAGATGAGCGCTGATGAACGCAGATTTGATTTTACATTGTAGCAGAAGGTGATTTTTGGTAGAGTTTTGGATGTGGGATTTTTGGAACCGCAGATGAGGGCAGATGAACACGGATGAACGCAGATTGGAACTTAATGAGATTACGGAAAAAATTATTGGGTGTGCTTTTAAGGTTGGGAATAGGTTGGGTTACGGATTTTTAGAGAAAGTTTATGAGAATGCTTTGGTTTATGAACTTCGGAAAACAGGAATGTTGGTTGAACCTCAGTTTACAATTTATGTCCATTACGAAGATATAATTGTTGGGAAGTTTGTGCCAGATGTGTTAGTGGAAAGAGCCGTGCTTGTAGAATTCAAAGCTATCAAATCACTGGGTGAAAGAGAAACAGCACAGTGTCTCAATGTCATAAAAGCTACAAAAATAACCATCTGCTTGCTAATTAATTTCGGCAACCCCAAAGTAGAAATTAAACGAATAGTCCACAACTTCTAAACCGCAGCTCCAATCTCATGCTATCATCTGCGTTAATCCGTGTTCATCTGCCCTCATCTGCGGTAACAAATCATCAACCTATGGAACCACCAGTCGATCGCATCCGCCTCTCCCAAACAGGCAAAGACCAACTATCAAAACTGAAACGATCGACCAAAATCGATCAGTGGAATATTCTATGCAGGTGGGGATTTTGCCGATCGCTCGCCGAGCCCAGCATCCCATCCCCAGTACCAATTCCCAGCGACAGCAACGTCGAATTAAGCTGGGATGTCTTCGGCGGCGACATGGCCGATATCCTAATAATGGCCCTCAAGCAGCGCTGTTATCAAGACAATTTAGGCACAGAAAAAGAAACTCTAGCCAAACAGTTTCGCCTGCACTTGCACCGAGGGATTGGTTATTTGGCGGGCGATCCGAATATTAAGAAAATCGAAGACTTGGTGGCGATCGCTTTATCGCCTGAAAAATTAAGAAATTAACTAATTGTTGACAGTTGACAGTTGACAGTTGTTATTAGCAGGCCCAAGCTAGCAACAAATAAATAACCAATAATCAATGACTTCTTATTTCACTAAAAGCGGGAAAAAATGACCTACTGGGCCTTGGCCTTCCCCAATATCCAAAGCATATTTGAGAGCATTAGTCACATAATCCTTAGCCAATGTTACCGCTGTAAACAAATCTTTCCCCAAAGCTAAATTAGCGGCGATCGCAGCACTCAAAGTACAACCAGTCCCGTGAGTATTCCCAGTATCAACAGTCTCAACCTGCAAAGTCTCCAACCGCGTACCATCAAACCAAACATCAATTCCCCGCAAATCTCCCGCCATCCCGCCGCCCTTCACCAAAACAGCTTTCGCACCCAAACGATAAATCTGCTGCGCTGCCGATCGCATATCGTCTAGAGAAACAATCTCTAAACCGCTCAAAATTTGAGCCTCAAACCGATTCGGAGTCACGACAGCAGCCATTGGAATCAAAATATCCCGCAAAAAGGCGATCGCCCCCTCATCAATCAATCGATCGCCCGATCGTGAAACCATCACCGGATCGACAACCAAATTCCCTATTCCCAAAGTCTCAACCTGTGAAGCCACAGCCGCCATAATTTCCCGATTTAGCAGCATCCCAGTTTTCACAGCATCCACCCCAATATCCCCAACCACCGCCTCAATTTGAGCCGCCACAGCCTCAGCAGACAAAGCATCAACTCGCATCACCCCCAAAGTATTTTGAGCCGTCACGCAAGTCAAAGCACTCGTACCGTGCACGCAGTGAAACGCAAAAGTCCGCAAATCCGCCTGAATCCCAGCCCCGCCGCCACTATCCGAACCAGCCACAGTCAAAGCCACAGGAATCTTCGATTTAATCATCTTTTTTGCAACCGCAGATAAACGCAAACAAACGCAGATAAATCCCATCTTATCCGCGTTCATCAGCGCTCATCCGCCCACATCTGCGGTTACAAAATCCCATCTTATCCGCGTTCATCAGCGCTCATCCGCCCTCATCTGCGGTTAAAATTCTCCAAACAAAATTAGCTATGATTAAAACCAATGTAAAGAATTATTGCAAACAACTGTGAAAATCACCCGAATCGACCTCAACTCTTGGATCTTCCACATCTGTGGCCAAACCATCCTCGTCGATCCCTGGCTGGTCGATCCGCTCGTATTTTACGGTCAACCCTGGCTGTTCACCGCCTACCACAACACCCCCGTCGCCTTCACTCCCAGCACCTTACCGCCGATCGACCTCATCCTAATTTCCCAAGGATTAGACGACCACTGCCACAGGCCAACACTCGAATTGCTCGATCGTACAATTCCCGCGATCGCCTCACCCACCGCCGCCAAAGTCCTCAGCAGTTTAGGCTACACCAATATCACATCTTTAGCAAATTGGCAAGACTTGAATTTTAAAGAAAAGTTACAAATAACCGCCGTACCCGGAGCCGAAATTGGGCCCGGACAAGAAGAAAACGGCTACTTGCTCAAAGATTTAAGCAGCGGCGAGACACTTTATTACGAACCGCACCTGCCACCATTAGAAAAAGTCAAACAGAAAATAGACACAGTAGACGTAGCCATCGCCCCAGTCATCGGTCAAATATTCCCATTCCTCGGACAAGTCATCATCGGGCCTTCGGAAGCCATCAGCCTCGCCCAAACACTGAAACCTCGGTTTTTTCTGCCTACAGCGGCGGGAGACATCCGAGCCACAGGCATTTTACCAATGTTAGTGCGATCGATCGGCAGCATTCCCGAATTTCGCGATTTACTAGCAAAATCCGGCCTCTCCACCCAACTCCTCGAACCCGAACCAGGCCAAACCTTGGAGATTTTGGATTTTAGATTTTAGATTTTCGATTGGGGATTTTCGACTGGAGATTTTCGATTTTTTAGATTGGAGATTGGAGATTGGAGATTCAACCCAAAATCCAAAATCCAAAATCTAAAATCTAAAATCTAAAATCATCTTGGCGGGCGACGGTTACGCAAAAACTCAGGAATATCCAATCCCAAATCCTGCGGCGGTTTCGCTTTCGGATCGGGCGTCTGTTGAGCAGGAGTCGTCGGCACAGTTGCAGCCCGCCAAGGAGCATTAACATTTTGCGTCCGCCCCGGAGTCGGAGGCGAAGGAACTTCCCCCGAAAAACCAGTAGCGATCACAGTAATCTTAATTTCGCCCTGAAGCCGCTCGTCAATTACCGCTCCAAAAATAATATTGGCATTCGGATCGACAACCTCGTAAATCGTCTCAGCCGCCGCATTCACTTCGTGCAGCGTCATGTCAGTACCGCCAGTGATGTTAAACACCACACCTCTAGCGCCCTCAATAGACGAAGCTTCCAGCAGAGGCGAAGAAATAGCCTGCATCGCAGCCTCCCTAGCCCGCGACTTGCCAGAACCCACGCCGATGCCCATCAAAGCCGAACCCGCATCTGCCATTACTGCCCGCACGTCAGCAAAGTCAACATTCACTAAACCGGGAATAGTAATAATGTCAGAAATACCCTGAACCCCTTGGCGCAGGATATCGTCAGCAACTCGAAAAGCCTCTTGTACCGGCATTTGTTCGGAAATCACAGACAGCAGCTTGTCGTTAGGAATCACGATCAGCGTATCCACCCGAGTTTGCAAAGCCGCAATTCCTTCCTCAGCTTGGCTGGTGCGCCGCCGTCCCTCAAACGTGAAAGGCCGCGTCACTATCCCTACAGTCAAGGCGCCCATTTCCTTAGCGACCTCAGCCACGATCGGAGCCGCGCCCGTGCCGGTACCGCCGCCCATGCCGGCTGTGATAAATACCAAATCCGCATGATTCAGAGCATTAGCAACCTCGTCGCGAGATTCCTCCGCAGCCTTTTGACCGATCGCCGGATTGCCCCCTGCCCCCAAACCGCGCGTCAACTTCTGTCCGACTTGCAAGCGTTTCGGAGCATTTGAGAGAACCAGAGCTTGGGAATCTGTATTCACGCACCAAAACTCGACACCAGAAACCTCGCTAGCAATCATCCGGTTAACGGCGTTGCCCCCACCGCCGCCGACGCCAATTACTTTGATTTTGGCGGCACTGCTGGGCATTATGTCTTTGGGATTGACCATAGGATCGATATCAATACTATCTACATTTACATAACCAGACTTGCGTCTAAAGGGATTGGCGGAATCTGCAGCCACCGGAAAATTTTTTACTTCTTCCGAAGGGGGACTGTCTTGGTCAGACCCCTGTCTATTATTAAGCTTCATTAGAGTCGGGGATAGTAGATTACAGCTTTTTAACTAAACGCCAATTCACAATCAACTATAGGCTAAGTTGCGCGAAAAACTAACACTGGTCGATGCTTAATGTTAGCAATCTCGGATTTGGCAGACCTCGCTAGCCCAGACCTCGCTTGACGCCATCCAGGTACTTGACCGGATTAAGGCAGTTGTAAGCAAGGCAGAAGGAAAAAAAATGGATACTAGCCTCAGAGGCATCGGGATGGAAAGAAAAATCAGATTTTTTTTCCCGACTCGATATCAAAAAACAGTCCTTATTTCCAGTGCTGCGTATTGATCCTGATGGCTAAAAATTCTGCCGTCCGATCGATGCCTTCTACCTTTTGTTGACAGAGGATCAATTTCGGGCGCGAGTGGGTGCCGGAGTTGAACTCTCCAAACTGCCGGGTAGTTCGGGCAAATGGACGATCGGCGAAGCAGGATTTTTTAAGTCAATGTAGGCTATTTTGCTTGAATCTAGCTGTTTTGGCAATTGTCGCATTCGGTCTAAAACCTTAAGTTGCTCCGCAGTCCTGGAACTGTAAGGCCCTAAGTGTACGGTACCGATCTCTGTTTTCAAGATCAAGTTGTTCGGGTTTTGCCAATTAATCTCAAACACTTTCACCGTCAAGCCGCTGAGTCCTTGGTAAAACTTCGGCCAAGAGGCGCGATACTGTTCCAAAGGCCCAATGACTTTTAAAGTGGGCAAAGAACGCTGAGGCTGCGTTCCCGGAATGCTGCCGGACCCGATCGAACTATTCTGCGATCGTGCAGCAGTATAACTATCCGACGGCATCCAACCTCCGCGAGCGTCCAGCCACCCCACTTTTTCCTTGTCACTGTTCGATCTCAACACCGTATTCGGCTGGGCCACCGCCACTGGCAGGCGTTCTGCCACTTCTATAGTCAAACTTGGCGGAAACAAGTTACGAGTCACCTTCGCTTGGGCTATGGGCCCCGTTGACTCCAGCTTTTCGGCCAGGGCCTGCGGTTGAATCCCCCACAGCGACTGCGGGTAAGACAGCGGCACCAAAGACCGCACCGCCTTATCCGACAGCCACTGATTGCCCTCCACCTTCACTTGTTCCGATCGGGCAATCAACCAAGCCGGCTGAGCAATCCACCACAGCAAACCTCCAGCGATTGCGCTCGCTGCTAGCATTTGCCACACAACAGCCGCCAATCGAGCGCGCCTCTGCTGCCGCAACTTTTGGCGCCTGCGCCCTAACTCTGTTTGAGAAACCGCTCCAAAACTAGCCATCTACGTCTTGACAATATAGGAATTAAGGATTAGCACAAATTCAAAACTGTTTAATCTCTTTCTCTTGAACCCTGTTTTCCCCTACCATTTAACCAGATCCCCGCAAATTTACCCATACTCCTGTTGATATCAGTAATATCACTGATCCCGCTCAGTCATAAAAAATTATTAATTAAAAATTCTCAATTCCAGCGCCGGGAAAACCCCTTACTAGATCAAGGTTCTTTGGGTATTTAGGGCATTACCCCACAGGGCAAAAGGTTACAAATCAAACTAAACTCAACTAAAGAAAGTTTAGACTTTCGATTAACTTTTTTAACTTTTATTCGGCTTCCATTGTGATCGCACTCGAATTAGACAGATTCTATAAAGCCTGCAACCCCAGCAAGACCCTTGTTGCGGGAGACCCAGGGGATTATCAATACTACATTGATTTTGGTTCCGTGCGTGGCGGCAAAATCATTGAATCTTTACAGCGAACCATTACCCGCATCTCCCCCAACGAGCCAACCTGTCAGCTATTTACAGGACATATCGGCTGTGGCAAATCTACGGAATTGTTTCGGCTGAAAGCTGAGTTAGAGCAAGAGGGTTTTTGCGTCGTCTACTTCGAGTCTTCCCAAGACTTAGACATGGGTGATGTAGACATCAGCGATATTTTGCTGAGCATTGCGCGCCAAGTCAGCGAAACTATGGAATCTGCTAAAATCAAACTCAGACCGAGCTATTTCACCAATCTGTTTGCAGAAGTGGCAGAATTTTTGCAGACTCCCATAGATTTGTCCGCGGAAGCCGAGTTATCTGTAGGCATTGCTAGAGTTACTGCTAAAACTAAAGACTCTCCCAAACTGCGATCGCAACTTAGGCAATATCTCGAACCCCGCACCAACAGCATTTTGCAGTCGATCAACGAAGAACTCCTCAACAAAGCTAACGCCGAACTCAAGCAGCAAGGCAAAAAAGGACTCGCAGTCATCGTTGACAACCTCGATCGCCTCGACGCCTCCCTCAAACCCAGCGGACGCACCCAGCCAGAATACCTGTTTTTAGACCGTGGCGAACAGTTGAAAAAACTTAATTGCCATGTCGTCTACACGATTCCCCTGACTTTGATTTTTTCCAACGACTTCGGCCGCCTCGCCAGTCGATTTGGAGTCAAGCCCAAGGTGATGCCGATGGTACCAGTGCAAGTGCGATCGGGCGAAGACCACCTCGAAGGAATGGCACTGCTGCGGCAGCTAGTATTAGCTAGAGCTTTCCCGAAAGTTGCTCCCGATCAACGCATTGATTTGATTTCCCAGGTGTTTGACTCTCCCGAAACTTTAGATCGGCTTTGTCGGATTAGTGGCGGTCACGTTCGCAATCTACTGATGCTTTTGTATAGCTGTTTGCAGCACGAAGACCCTCCCTTCTCTCGCGAATGCCTCGAAAGCGTCATTCAAGAATATCGCGATGACCTTTTGGGAGCCATCAATGACCTGGAATGGGAATTGCTGTTTCAAGTCGTCAAGCGACAAAGTGTAACTGGCGAAGAAGAGTCTCAAATCTTGTTGCGAAGTATGTTTGTCTTTGAATACCGCGATCAAGAAGGTCGTTGGTTTGGGATTAATCCAGCCCTAGCAGAAACCAGAAAATATAAGGAGTGGCTGCAGCGCACTGAAGCAAAATAGTTGGGATTTTTGAGATAGCTTCGTGACTCTAAGAACCCTTAATCACCAGGGAATTAGAAAGTATTTAACTGAAAATTCATCGCTCACAACTCCGAAATCTTACAATTTAATAAAGACATCAGTCAGCGGTTTTTGCCACTGGCTGATTTCTGTTGAATGCTGGCTATAGGCGGTGAATGTTATTGTCGTGTACAACTTTGCCACCACTAAGGACTTTCCCCACTCTCAACTCCCATATCTGCAATGTCATACCCCCTATTTCTGTTTTTACCTGTTGCTCTTAATTTCACATAATCCCATCCCGGACGACATTCTTTTTTGCTGTTGTGTTAAATGCCTGCTACAGATATATCGGAGTTGTTTACTAATAGCTAGCCGTCGGTATGATCGTGAACTTAGCAGTTGGCTATTTATGATCTGTAGTCTTTTATGTATAGCTGAATAAAAATATCTAAGATAACCTTAAAATTTTATTGGGAAGTCTAGCATTCTCTGAGATTGAGAGGTATGATATCTTTACATTGGATCTAATAACTATGTAAGTATTGATAGAACAAGTAGGAAAAACTACGTATTTATACAGAGATAAGGCGTCAGACAGAGACGGCGCTGTCTAAGTAGATACGCTTTCAGTCACGATTGGCGAGCGTTAGGTAATTGATTAATGCAAAAGAGGTGCACGCATGACCGATCTAATTAAGGTACAAGAAACTGCCAACTACAACGAGCGATCGCTCAAAACTCTGGTCAGGTCAATCACAATGTCTCAACACCAATTCTCGCTAATTTTGGTGCGCTGCAACTACAAGCAGTTGCGCCAGCAAATAGCGCAGCGGCTGCGAGAAGTGTCCCCAGTTCCAATTCAAGATATCGTCCTGCCAGCTTCAGTCAAAACCCTTTACACTACTCTGCAGGCAAGCACTTTCCAGGAGGGGTACTCGTCTGTGGTTTCTGCCTCGGCTTTGATGGTATTTGGTTTAGAAACAGTAGTAGCGATCGACGAACTGATGGCTTCTACCAATCAAGTGCGAGACGAGTTTCGCAAAAATTTTTCCTGCCCAGTGATTTTGTGGGTAACAGATGACATCGTGACCAAAATGATTCGTCTGGCCCCGGATTTCAAAAGTTGGGCCGCAGCCACAATTAAATTTGAAATGGGCGTTGACGAATTAATTAATTTTCTCGCTAGGCGAGCCGATACTATCTTTAAAATAGGCGAACTCAATCAAGAACTCGCCAGTAGCAACGTCAGCACCATCGCTAATTGTGAGACCTGCGAAAGCCAGTGCGAAAAAAGCGACCTCGATCGCGAAATCAGCCCTGGAGAACGCTTTCTAACTTTTAACTCACGGCCACAAAACCGACGACAATCAGATGTCCACTCCTATTCGCCATTGAGTCCGGGCAATACCTTCGATTTGGCGATCGGCTCTTTGCCACGCCGAGAACTAGAATTAGCTTTAAGAGATTTACAAAATCGCGGTGAAGAATTAGAACCCGCCCTCAAAGCCAGCCTGCAATTCGTTCTCGGTCGAGATTACTATGTCAGCGACCAAACCGAAACTGCCTTAATTCACTACCAAGAAAGTTTAGTATTTTGGCAGCAGAAAACGGGCAACTGGGAACTAGCAAACTTGGAACATTCCGAAAACCCAGAAACCTTCTCCTCCTTGTCGAATCCTGTCCCCAAAATTTTATTTTTAGAGAGAGAAGGCATAGTGCTGTTTCACATAGCCCTGTGTCACCGCTTACAAGCAGCCAGAAACCCGGTAGCCAACCGCCAGCACTGGGAACAAGCGTGGATTAGCCTGGAAAAATCTAGAAACGCTTTCTCCCTTGCCTCACGCCCGGAATTGGTAGCTGAGGTCACAGCACACCTCGGAGAAGTGCTGCAGCGCCTGAAAGCTTGGGGAGAGTTGCAAGCATTAGCTGAAAATTCTTTGCAGTTGCACTTCACTTACGGTACTCCCAGCCAACTAGCTCAAGATTACGGCTTTTTGGCTGAAGTTGCCCTGCAAGAGTCGAGGTGGAGTCAAGCCCGCCAACTAGCCGAGTTGGCTTTGGCGATTTTGGATCAAACGCCTAATGATTTGAGATTGTTGATTGAAGATTTGAGATTGGGTTTTGAGGGAAATTATCCAGAAATTGTGGGTTCTAACGAGTTAAGTAACGAACCCAAATCTAAAATCCAACATCCCAAATCCGACAGGAGTTCGTATCTTTTACTTTTAGCCAGAAGTTTGCGACAGCTAGGGCAGTGGGAAGCCGCGGTTCATTCTTTGGAGTTGGCTCAATCTCAAAGCGAGCCGAAGTACGACCCCCGACTTTACATCGATATTTTGACGGAATTGCAAGCGGTTTATTTCGAGCAGGGAGAGTATCTTAAAGCGTTTCGGATTAAAAAAACCCAGCGTTCGATCGAATATCAATACGGATTTAGAGCTTTTATCGGAGCCAGCCAATTGCAGCAGCAGCGCCAAGCGGTCAATCCTTCAGGCCCCTCAGCTCAAAACCAAGCTGCCATCGCAGCCTCCATGACAGCTTACTCGCGGCAAACAGATATCAATAGCTTGCTAGAAAGAATTAGCAGGGACGACCATAAATTAACTATTATTCACGGGCCCAGCGGAGTCGGGAAAAGTTCTCTAGTCAATGCCGGCTTAGTACCAGCTTTGAAAAATATTACTCCGGGCGCGCGCGATACATTGCCCGTAGTAGTCAAAGTTTACACCGACTGGTTGGTAGAGTTAGAAAATGCTTTGAACAGCGCACTGTACGACAAACAAGCCGAAGAGGAAAGTAAATTAATCTCGAAAGGACTACAGGAAATCCACAAAAGAAGTTGCTCGGTTATTCCTGCTCGCAGCTCGGAAGTCTCTTCTTTTATTATAGAGCAGTTGCGCGAAAATGCCACAAATAATTTGTTGACTGTGCTGATTTTCGATCAATTTGAAGAGTTTTTCTTTGTTTCGACTTCAGTGGCACAAAGACAACTTTTTTATAATTTTTTGCGTTTGTTTTTGAATTTGCCTTATGTCAAAATAATTCTGTGCTTGCGCGAAGATTATTTGCACTACTTACTAGATTGCGATCGCTTCCCAAATCTTGATGCTATTAACAATAATATTCTCGACAAAAGCATCCGCTACCAACTGCGGAGTTTTTCTATCAAAGACGCGCGGGCTGTCATCGGACACTTAACAGAACGGGCAGAATTTTATTTAGAGCCGGCACTGATCGATGCCTTCGTAGAAGATTTAGCAGACGAACTGCAAGAAGTGCGACCAATCGAATTGCAGGTAGTAGGAGCGCAACTGCAAGAAGAAGGTATTACCAGTCTAGCACAATACCAGCAGTTGGGGGACAATCCCAAAGCGGAATTAGTGAAACGATCGCTCGAAAGAGTCATCTCTGACTGTGGACCAGTTAACGAAGACGCAGCTTGGAAAATCTTGTTTTCTCTGACAGATGAAAGAGGCGTTAGACTGATAAAAACCAAACACGAACTCTCGTTAGTTACAGGTCAGCAGCCAGTCGATGCCCGCGAAACCGAATTATCGGCGATCGGCAGAAACAGAATTTCCCTACAGCGACAGTTCGCCAAAGACCCTGAAAGCCTACCAAATAAAACCGACAACCTCGACTTAATTTTAGACATTTTAGTTGGTCATGGTTTGCTATTTCTGCTACGGGAAGCGCCCGAAGACCGCTATCAATTAGTACACGACTATTTAGTGCGACCGATCCGCCAAAGATTCGGCTTAGAAGCCAGACTGCACAAAGCAGAAGCAGACAAAAAAATGAGTCAAGTACAGCTCTACCGAGCCAATACTTTTCTCAAACAACTGCTGGGATTAGCAGTGATCGGCGTCATGCTGCTAACCAGTTCCACCATCGCCGCCGTAAACTTTTGGTGGCGGGCTGTGGGTCAAAAACAGCTAGCTGTCGCTCAAACTCAGCGAGCGGAAATCAGTACCCTGACAGCCGCTTCTGAAGCACTTTATTTCTCAAACAACAAATTTGACGCCATGATGGAAAGTTTGAGAGCTGGTAAAAAGTGGAAACAGATCGAACACTCCCAACAAATGTCTACTCTCAAAGACACCGAAATTCTGATTTCTGCCGCCCTGCAGCAGGCAGTTTATGGAGTTAAAGAACGCAACCGCTTGGAAGGACACGGCGATGTAGTTTGGGGTCTTAGCTTCAGTCCAGACGGCGAAACAATAGCTTCTTCCAGTGTAGATAAAACAGTCAAACTTTGGCGGCGCGACGGCAGTTTGCAGGCAACTTTCAAAGGCCACACTAACAGTGTCTCCTGTGTGGCGTTCAGTCCCGATAACAAAAGCATAGCCTCGGCAAGTTTAGATAAAACTGTCAAAATTTGGCAAAATGACGGCAGTTTGCTGGCAACTTTCAAAGGGCATACTAATAGCGTTACCAGCGTTGCTTTTAGCTCGGACGGTCAAACGATCGCCAGTGGCTCTACAGACAAAACTATCAAACTTTGGAAAACCGATGGCACGCTGCTGCGAACGATCGAACAATTTGCTCCCGTAAATTGGCTAAGCTTCAGCCGCGACGGCAAAATAATCGCTGTGGCGAGCGATGACGGTACTGTGAAACTGTGGAGTTCTGACGGCCGGTTGATCGCTAATTTATGGCACAGCGAAAACAAACAACCCTCGAAAATTTACACCGTCAGTTTCTCCCCCGATGGTGAAACGATCGCCAGTGCGGGTGAAGATAAAACTGTAAAAATCTGGAGCATCGCTGCACTCAAACACCCACCAACAGAAAATTCAACACCAGCTAAAAAAGGTGAACTGCTAACAACTTTGCGGGGACACAGCAAGTGGGTATTTGGTGTCAGTTTCTCCCCCGATGGTCAAACACTTGCTTCGGGAAGTGCAGACGGAACTGTCAAACTCTGGAATCTTGCTGGTGTTGGCGACAAACGCCCAACCGATGCTAGCAACATTAAACCAGAGAGTCGCTTACTGAGAACTTTTGAGGGACACGCCGATCGAGTTACTCAGGTGAGTTTTAGCCCGGAAGGCAAAACCTTGGCTTCGGCAAGTTTTGACAAAACTATCAGGCTGTGGCGACTCGATGACGTGCCGCTCAAAACCCTCGACGGACACCAAAACCGGGTGCAAGGCGTTACTTTTAGCCCCGACGGCCAAAGGCTGGCTTCTGCTTCTACGGACAAAACTATCAAACTCTGGAGTCGCACGGGAGTTTTGCTAGAAACCTTGGAAGGACACACTCAGAGAGTCGCCAGCGTCAGTTTCAGCCTCGACGGCCAGCTACTTGCTTCTGGGAGTTACGACAAAACGGTGAAAGTCTGGAGTTTGACAGAAGATGGCATGAATAATATTCTGCCTTGTCCTTCGGCTCCGCTATTCCCGTGTTCGCCTTCTGTGCTGTTCACTCTCGACGCCCACGCCGATAGCGTGATGAGCGTGAGTTTTAGCCCCGATAGCGAGGTTCTGGCAACGGCTAGCAAGGATAAGACTGTGAAACTCTGGACTAGAAACGGCAGGCTGATTAAGACTTTGACGGGACACACAGGCTGGGTGACTGGGGTGACTTTCAGTCCCGACGGCTCGATGCTGGCTTCTGCCAGCGATGATGGTACTCTCAAACTCTGGAATCGGGATGGTCGTTTGCTGAGAACTTTTGAAGGAGCTCACAACAGTTTTGTGTTGGGGGTTGCTTTTAGCCCTGATGGCAAAATGCTGGCTTCGGCTGGTTACGACAATTCGGTGAAATTGTGGAAGGTAGATGGGACTTTGGTGGCGACGCTGCTGAAGGGTTCTAGCGACAGCGTGACTAGCGTGGGTTTTAGCCCGGATGGTTTGTTGGTTGCTTCGGGTAGTTACGATCATAAGGTGAAGCTTTGGAGTCGCAGCGGGACTTTGCTGAAAACTTTGACGGGTCACAAGGATAGCGTGATGAGCGTGAGTTTTAGCCCGGATGGGAAGGTTCTGGCTTCTGCGGGCCGAGATAATCGGGTGATTTTGTGGAATTTGGATCTTGATGATTTGTTGGTGAGGGGCTGCGACTGGGTGGGGGATTATCTGAGAACTAATCCTAATGTGAGCGATCGCGATCGGGGTCTTTGTGAGGGGGTTGGGGCAAAACCAAATCGATTTTAGATTTTCGATTTTAGATTTTCGATTGGGGGATTCAGTCGATTTTAGATTTTAGATTTTCGATTGGGGGATTCAGTGCATTTTAGATTTTACTCACCCCCTTGATGAGCTCGATCGCTACTTTCTCCCTCTCTCCCCCCCTCCCCCTCCCCCTTTCTCAAAAACTATTTTTTCCTTCCCCTTGCTCTCGGCTTCCTGTAAAGTAAATAATTGTAAAGAAATATGAGTTTTCTCTTATCCTCTGGTTAAGACCACCAGCTAGCATTCACAATTAAGACCCGGATTATAAGTTCCTATGTCACAGCTTTTCCCGCGAAAATTTCTAGCATCTGTTGTCGCATTTTGTCTGGCTTTGTCCGTGTGGACGATCGCACCAGCAGCCCACGCTTTCAATAATCCCGATTTGTTGCCGTCAACTCAGACGCCGATCATTGATTTAGCTAAAGCCCTCACAGATATTGAAGAACAAAATTTGGCAAAAAATTTAAAGGCATTTGAAGCCGAAACCGGCTGGAAACTGCGAGTGCTGACTCAGTACGATCGCACGCCCGGTTTGGCTGTCAAAAGCTATTGGGGGCTAGATGACAAGAGTGTGTTGCTAGTTGCTGACCCCCGAGGGGGCAATTTGCTCAATTTTAATGTGGGCGACTCGCTGTATCCGCTGCTGCCGCGCACTTTTTGGGTGGAACTGCAAACCCGCTACGGTAATCAATTTTTTGTGCGGGACAATGGGGAAGATCGAGCAATTATTGAATCTTTGGAGTCGATAGAAGGCTGTTTGCGTCAGGGCGGATGCCGCGTGGTTCCCGGTTTGCCGAGGGAACAGTGGGTTCTGACGTTAATTACCTCGGTGGTTGGCGGCGTCATCTGCGGGTTTGCGGCTCAACCTCGGAAGCCGGGACAGGTTGTGGCTTGGCAGTGGGCGCTGATTTTTTCGCCGCTGTGGGGCATTCTGTTTTTCGCCTTCGGACTTGGGCCGGTGGTGACTCGGACTTCTGACTGGTTGCCTGTGGTTCGGAATGTGGCTGGTTTTGCGATCGGAGTTTTGGTGGCATTCCTGACTCCGGTGTTGGGCAAATCTTCTTCATCGTCGGAAACTTAGTTTTCAGTTGGCAGTTGGCAGTTGGCAGTTGGCAGTTGGTAGATGTTACTCACCAGTCAACAAATGACTAAAAGCTGGTAAGCTGATACCTGACAACTCAGAGGCGACAGCTATCCAACAAATGGAATGGCACGTAAGCGATGCCCAGAGTCTGGGATTAATCGATAACGAAATTGGCGACCACGGTTTTTCCGCGGCGGAGTACGAAATAGTCCGCCGCGTGATTTATGCTACTGCTGATTTTGAGTACAAGTCTTTAATTAGTTTTTCCGATCAGGCTTTGCAGGCTGGGGCGGCGGCTTTGGCTGCTCGAACTACGATCGTGGTAGATGTGCCGATGGTGCAGGTGGGCATTACGCCACAAATCCAAAGTACCTTTGCGAATCCGGTTTACTGTTCGATGGAGGCTTTGACACGCCCCCAAAAGGAAAGGACGCGGGCGGCTTGGGGGATTGAAACTTTGGCAAGACGCTATCCTGAAGGGATTTTTGTGGTGGGCCAGGCTCAAACTGCTTTGTCGGCGATCGTGGATTTGATTGAATCGGAGGAAATTCGACCGGCTTTGGTGATTGGGACTCCTTCTGGGTTTGTGGGGGTTGACGTGGCTAAGTCACGGCTGCACGATTCGATGATTCCTCACATTCGGATTGAGGGCCGCAAGGGTTCTGCGGTGGTGGCTGTGGCTATTGTTAACGGGCTGGTGGATTTGGCTTGGCAAGCTTATGGGCAAGAGGGAAACAGTTGATCGACAAGTCAGCAGTCATTAGTTATTAGTTATTAGTCGTTCTGGATTATTTAGGGCTTGCTGAAAAAGTCAGAAAACAGCATTGCGAAAAATGAGTGAATTCGAGATCGCCTTGACGAGATAAGTTT